>NZ_JBOCUK010000022.1:0-61042 GCF_050606265.1 Tenacibaculum sp. TC6
TCTTTTTGAGTACGTTTTACATGTTTGTTTTTCATGACACTTAATTTTTAGTGTAACGCTATTTCAGGACGGGACATCTATATATTAAAAAAACCTGCATTTTAATGCAGGTTTTTTTAATATATAGAAAATTGTATTATATCATTTGTAGTCTTTTGCCCTAATCTATTAATTGCACTTTCAGTCAATTGAAGCACTCTTGGGTATCCTCCGGTAACTTGGCAATCTCGCATCAAAACAACTAAAGTACCAGATGGGGTTAACTGTACGGTTCCGGGTAAAACTGCTGAAGTTAACATAGATGGCAATTCATTTTTAATCTTTCCTCCTAACCGATATCCCATTCTACTGTTTTCTGATGTTATTGTAAACATCATTTGAGTCAACTGCTGCTGTTCTTTCTCTGATAACCATTCAAATTCAGGTCCTTTATAACAATTTAAATGGGTAGAAGAAAAATGTGTTGAATTAATCTTAACTCCGGCAAATGATTTTGTGTGTTTCCTTGAAGCGGTTATTTTAAAAACCATTCCTTTTTCTATTTTAAGATTTTGAGTAATTCCTTTATACAAACTTCTACTTCCATACACTATTTCCGTTTGTAATCCTCCTTTAACCGCTATATAGGTTCGTACCCCAAACACACGTTGTCCAAAAGACAATATACTTTCTTTTTCAACAAAAACAGGAGTATTTAAATCTACTTTCTTTCCATCAATTGTTGCAGAAAAATCAGCTCCTGTAATACAAATCATACAATTTTGTTCAAATTGCAATCTTACTCCACCAAAAGTAAGTTCAAAAACGGCATCATTTTCATGATTTCCTAATAAAAAATTAGCCAGTTTTGCCGAATAGGAGTCCATAACTCCGGAAACGGGAATTCCAAATTCTCTATAACCGATCCTCCCTAAATCTTGAATTGTCGTGTAAAACCCGGCTGCTATAACATTAATCATAAAAGTCTGTTTTCAACAATTTAAAACTTCCTCCTTTTAATTGTTTTTCAATATCTATAAACTCTTGTTTATGAATTGAGTAAAATTGAATTTTATCTCCTGACTTTGCAAAACAAGGTTCTTCATATTGTGTGTTAAAAAATGAAATCGGTGTTCTTCCGATAACATTCCATCCACCAGGACTATCCATCGGATAAACTCCTGTTTGACTTCCTCCTATAGCAACTGACCCTTTAGCGATGTTTAATCTTGGCGTTGCTTTTCTATCTATATGAATGCTACTATCTAACCCTCCTAAATATAAAAACCCTGGTAAAAAACCAATAAAATAAACTTGGTAAGTACACTTTGTATGTAATTTAATAATCTCTGTGATTGGTAATTTTGTATGTTCAGAAATTTCTTCTAAATCAATCCCAAATGTTACATCATAACAAACAGGAATTTTCCATAGTGTTTTTTTCTCTTTTCTTATAATACTATCAGAAATGTAGAGTTTTTTTAAATCTAAAACTAATTGTTTATAATTTTCAATAGTCTGTTTAAATAAGACTGTTAATGAATGATATCCTACTACTGTATCTTCAATAACAAAAGAATCTGTTGATTGAATTTTAGCTTTAAACTGTATAATGTCCTCTAAAATTGTAGATGCTATTTTAGGTTCCCATTCAATTAAAACAGCTTTCTCTCCAAAAGGTTTGTATGTTACTTTCTTATACAATTTTGATTCCTTTTTCTGTTAATCCTTTATACAAATACTGAACTACATACGCTGCATTATCAGTATCACCATGAATACAAAAAGTATCTGCTTTTATAGAAATCATTTCATTGGTCATGGTTTTTACTTTTTGCTCTTCTAACATTGTAATTACATGCTTAAAAACATCTTCAGGGCTTTCTATTAATGCATTGGGTAATTTTCTAGACACGAGCGTTAAATCTGCATTATAATTCCTATCTGCAAACACTTCATATTTTACTGATAATCCTGCATACAATGCCTCTTCCGCTATTATAGAATTAAAAGGAACGTATAAAAAAAGTGATTTATCTACATGTAAAACAACTTTAACAATCACTCTAGCAACTTCTCTATCAACAGCTGCTAAATTATACAATGCTCCATGTGGTTTAATGTGGTATAATTTTGTATGTTGAAGTTGAACACGTTCTTGCATTAATGTAATTTGCTCTTCAAGACTTATTTGTAATTCCTTATGGGTTATATTTAGTACTTTTCTACCAAAGTTTTCTCGATCAGGAAATGATGGATGCGCACCTATTTTAACCTTATTTTCTATCGCTAAAGAAATAACTTCGTCAATCGTAGCAATATCTCCGGCATGCGCACCACAAGCAATATTGCAGGAAGAAATATATGGTAGTATCAAACGCTCATTACCAATTCCTTCGCCTACATCACAATTTATATCAATTACCATTCTTAAAACAGATTAAACACTTTTAAGATACTTTTCATCCCTAAAAAAATACTTATTGTTAAAATACACAACCCTAAAAAGTTTTGGAATTTCGTATTACTATATACACCCAAAACCGATTTTTTATTCATTATCCATAATAATATTCCTGCAATTATAGGCAGTAACATTCCATTAGCTATTTGGGCAAACTTAATAATCTCTATAGGTTTAATTCCTAATGAAGAAAAAAAGACACCTAAAAATAAAACACCTCCCCATACCCATCTGAATTTTGATGATTTCATGCCTTCATTCCACCCTAAACAACCTTTAGCTACATAGGCAGCTGCTAAAGGCGCTGTAATAGCCGAAGTAATTCCTGCCGCAAATAATCCTAAAGCTAAAAAGTATTTAGAGAACTCACCATACAAAGGTTCTAAGCTAGCGGCTAAATCTGCTATATTGGTAATGTTTTGTGCTGGTACCGCTGCTGCAGCTATAATAATAGCTATAGAAATTAAGCCTCCAAAAATGATAGATAATACAGTATCTTTTTTTGCCAAAGTTAGATTTTCCGGGGTTTTCCATTTTTCCTTAACTAAAGAAGCGTGTAAAAACAGATTGTACGGAACCACTGTTGTTCCTATAAGCCCAATAACCGTTAACAAACTATTATCAGGAAATTTAGGAATCAACATTCCTTTTATAACCGTTACTATATCAGGTTTAGTTAATAGTGCTGTTACCACAAAAGATATACTCATTAACAAAACAAGAGAAACTAATGATTTTTCTATTAACTTATAATCTCCTAAATAAAGTAATACAAATGCTATTAACCCTATAAGAATACTCAATATATTGATTGAAAAACTTCCTGTGTTTAATAATATTTTACCTGTTATTGTTTCTAATCCTAAAATTCCTCCACTTATATTTCCTGCTTCATAAGCAGCATTTCCAATAACAATTGCCGATAAAATAAGTAATGTAACAAACTGTTTGACAACAGGTTGTTTAATTTCATCCCTAATTACTTCAGACAATCCTTTTTGAGATATAATTCCAAGTCTTGCTGCCATTTCTTGTAATGTTATGGTGGCTATAATAGATAATACCATAGCCCATAATAGATTTATTCCAAAATTAACACCCGCCAACGTGCATAATGTAACAGTTCCCGGACCTATAAAAGCTGCTGCTACCAAAGTTCCGGGTCCTATATTTTTAAACCAGTTTTTTATCATAAATCTATATTTACTAGCTATAAATGTAACAAAAAGAAATTAGCCTTATTAACAATAACTTCTCCTTTCTATTTCAATTTCTGTTGGGTTTATTATTTTTGCGTGATGCAAAGAGCAATTCGTAATTTTTCAATAGAAGATCCGGAAGAGTTTAAACGTAAACTTTTTGTTTGGGCAAAACAATTTGAAACGGCTATTTGGTTAGACTCTAATAGTTATGAGCAAAAGTACAGTTCTTTTAATTGTGCTTTGGCAGTAGATGAATTTACCTCTATTAAAACAGACTACCACAATGCTTTTGAAAAATTAAAAGAATACCAATCTTATACAAAAGATTATATTTTCGGATACATTTCTTACGATGTTAAGAATGATATAGAAAAATTAAGTTCAACAAATTTTGACGGATTGCATTTTCCTGATTTGTATTTTTTTCAACCTCAAAAATTGATTTTCATCAAAGAAGACACTGTTCAATTTCAGTATTTACAAATGATTGATGATGAATTGGAAGAAGATTTTGAAGATATTATTGAGACTAATCCAAATGTTATTGTAACCGAAAACTATAAAGCTTCTTCTGAAAATAATATTAAAATAAAACTTCGCATTCACAAAGATGAGTACCATCAAAAAGTAGAAAAAGTGCTGGAACATATTCATCGAGGAGATATTTACGAAGCTAATTTTTGTCAGGAATTTTATGCTGAAAATTCAGCAATTAACCCTTATGAGGTATACACTCACTTAAACGCAATATCCGAACCTCCTTTTGCTACATTTTTCAGACATGAAGAGTTGTATTTACTTTCAGCAACCCCTGAAAGATATATACGAAAAGAGGGGGCTAAAATTATATCTCAACCTATTAAAGGAACTGCTAAAAGACTTATTAATACAATTGATGATGAAAAAATTGCTTTTGATTTAGCAAGAGATGAAAAAGAACGCTCTGAAAATATTATGATTGTTGATTTGGTAAGAAATGATTTATCAAAAACCGCTATAAAAGGAAGTGTAAAAGTAGAAGAATTATGTAAAGTATATTCCTTTAAGCAAGTCCACCAAATGATATCAACAATTACTTCTGAAATTGATAATAATACACATCCGGTTGATGTGATTAAAGAAACATTTCCAATGGGAAGTATGACCGGAGCGCCGAAAATTTCTGCTATGGAAATTATTGAAACCTTAGAAGAAACTAAAAGAGGTTTATATTCAGGAACGGTTGGATATTTTACTCCAAACGGAGATTTTGATTTTAATGTAGTTATCAGAAGTATATTATACAATGCTCATAACAATTATATTTCTTTTTCTGTTGGTGGTGCCATCACAGCAAAATCTACTCCGGAAAAAGAATATGAGGAATGTTTACTAAAAGCAAAAGCCATGAAGTACGTTTTACTTAATTCCTAATAGTTTTTAATTATATTTGAAATATCTCAATTTTATTTTTTTAGAGTTTAGTGTTTCTAAATTTCTATTTTCAACTCCTAAATAAGATACATTTATGGTACATCAAGATTTTACTTTTCAATTTCATAAAACTTCATTTTTTGGACAATATTGGCAACCTGAACAGATAAAAGCTGTTATAATAATTGTTCATGGTTTAGGAGAACATTCTGGTAGATACCAACATGTGGCAGAAAAACTTACTGAAAACAATTTTGGTGTTATTGCTTACGATCATTTCGGACATGGAAAAACAACCGGAAAAAGAGGCCATAATCCCGGATATGATTACGTTTTAGAAAGCATTTCAAAACTTATAGCTAAAGCTAAAGAGATTTTTGGAGATAAGCCTTTGTTTTTATACGGGCACTCAATGGGTGGAAATGCTGTAATTAATTTTGTTTTACAAAAAAACAACGATTTACAAGGTGTTATCTCTACAAGCCCACTTCTTCAACTAGCTTTTCAACCTCCTAAATGGAAACTTTCATTAGGGAAAATAGCACAAAAAATAGCACCTTCAATTACCTTAGGGAATGAGTTAGATGCAAATGATATTTCAAGAGATCCGGTTGAAGTTCAAAAATATATTGAAGATCCATTGGTCCATGATAAAGTAAGCCCAAACTTTTCATTAAGTTTTTTAGATACAGGGCAATGGGCCATTGCTAATGCTTCTTTATTAAAAGTTCCTATGCTTTTGTTACATGGTACAGGTGATAAAATAAATGATTATAAAGCTTCAGAAGCTTTTGCCAGCAACTCAAACAAAGTTACATTAATGTTATATCCTGAAGGTTATCATGAACTTCATAATGATTTATGTAAAGAAGAAATGTTACAAGACATTATCGATTGGCTCAACAGTCAGTTATAATTCTTTTTAAAAATGGAACAAAAATTCTTGGAGCACCTTATCGCTTCTTTTCAATTCTTAAATGGTAAAAATAACCTAATTGCTATTTCAGGAGGAGTTGATAGTGTAGTGATAACTCATTTATTAAAAAAATTAAATTACTCAATTTCATTAGCCCATTGCAATTTTCAATTAAGAGGACATGAAAGTGATTTGGATGAAACATTTGTTATTGAATTAGGAAAAAGCTTACACCTAAAAACATTTACCACAAAATTTGACACATCCGAATATGCCAAAAAGAATAAATTATCAACACAGCTAGCGGCAAGAGAATTACGTTATAATTGGTTTGATTCATTAGTGAATGTACATAATTTTGACTATCTGATAACGGCTCATCATGCAGATGATAATATAGAAACGTTTCTGATTAATCTAACCCGAGGCACTGGTTTGGAAGGACTAACAGGAATTCCGCCTATTAATAAAAATATTGTTAGGCCTCTTTTAGCTTTTTCACGTGAAGAAATCTTAACATATGCCAGTCAAAACAATATTTTATGGAGAGAAGATGCCAGTAATTCTGAAACCAAATACTTAAGAAACAAAATTCGTCATTCAGTAATTCCTATCTTGAAAGAAATTAATCCGGGCTTAATTACATCTTTTAATAAAACTATTCATTTTCTAAAAGAGAGTCAACAGATTATTGATGATAAAATTCAAGAAACCTCTTTAGAAATCATCACTAAAGAAGACGATATATTAAAGTTTAACATTCAAAAAATCAAAAAATTATCTAACCCTAAAGCTTATCTATATCAATTTTTAAAAGATTACGGTTTTACAGAATGGAACGATGTGCATAACCTAATTTATACTGAAACAGGTAAATTAATAACAACAAAATCACATACATTACTAAAAGACAGAGATTTTTTATTACTTTTACCGTCTTGTAATTTTATAAACACTGATAATCAGAAGTTTACTATAGATGAAGACACTTCAACTATCAATAAGCCAATAAGTTTATCGTTTAAAAACGTTCAAAAAACAACATCTTTAGATAAAAATTCTATTTATGTTAATAAAAATTTACTAAATTACCCCCTAACTTTACGTAGGTGGAATGAAGCAGATATTTTTTTCCCTAAAGGAATGAAGGGTAAAAAAAAGGTAAGTAAATATTTAAAAGACGAAAAATTATCATTAATTGAAAAACAAAATATATGGTTGCTCTGTTCAGATAAAAATGAAGTAGTGTGGATTATAGGAAAAAGACAAGACAGTCGTTTTTTGCCATCTGATGAATCAACTAATATATTACAAATAAGTATATATCAACCCCTGTAAACTATTGTAGAATGAAAAAAATCTTTACTCTAATTTTATTTTTTATAGGTTTTGTTACTTTCTCCCAAACTGATGATAACCCTTTAGAGGTAACCCCTACAGTTGAAAAAGTATCAGACACAGAATATGATTTAATCTTCAACATTTCAATTGCTGGAGATTGGCATTTATATTCGCAATACAATCCCGAAGATGCTTCGTTACCTATGACTATTTCACCAGCTGAAGGTCAATCAGGATATACTCTTGTAGGTAAAGCAAAAGAAAGTGAAACCGAAACTGAATTCAGTGAAATTTGGGGAAAAGATGAGATTTTCTTTGTTGATGAAGCTACATTAATTCAACGAATTACTGTTACAGATCCTTCATTAACTCAAGTAACTCTTAATCTTGATGCTCAAGTATGTAAAGAATACTGTTTACCTTTTGATGAAGATTTTACGTTTTCATTAACCGGAGAAAAAGTAGCGCAAACAGTTGCTGAAATAGATGATAAAAGTAAAACATTATCAGAGTCTTTAAAATTAGACTTAAAGAACGAAATAATGTTAAAGAGTACTACTAGTGAAGAAACTGAAAAAACAGATAGTAGTTTATTTAACATATTTTTACTAGGATTTGTAGGTGGATTATTAGCTTTCTTAACACCATGTGTATTCCCTATGATTCCTTTAACTGTTTCTTTTTTCACAAAAAGAAATGAGCAAAGCGCTAAGGGTTCAGGGACAGGAAGTGCTATTTTATATGGATTTTTTATAGTACTTATCTATGGTTTATTAAGTTTACCATTCCACTTCCTAGACACTTTAGATCCTGAAATTTTAAATAATATATCAACCAACATTTGGTTAAATATTTTCTTCTTTGTGGTATTGATATTCTTTGCCGGATCATTCTTTGGTTTATATGAATTAGCTTTACCAAGTTCATGGAGTAATAAAGCAGATAGTGCTTCAGGAATTGGAGGAATATTAGGAATATTCTTTATGGCTTTAACTTTAGCTATAGTTTCTTTCTCTTGTACAGGACCAATTTTAGGATCATTATTAGCAGGTTCTTTAACATCTAACGGTGGAGCTATGCAGTTAACAGCCGGTATGGTTGGATTTGGAGCTGCTTTAGCATTACCTTTTGCTGTTTTTGCTACCTTCCCTAAATGGTTAAGTAAGTTACCAAAATCTGGTAGCTGGTTAAATACCGTAAAAGTGATCTTAGGTTTCTTAGAATTAGCTTTTGCTTTTAAATTCTTATCTAACGCTGATTTAGTTGGGCACTGGAACTTATTAAAAAGAGAAGTGTTTATTGGTATATGGACGTTATTAGCTTTATTAATGGCCCTATATTTATTTGGTTTTATAGGAAAAAAATATGGTAAAATCTCATTATTCAGAGTCTTATTAGGATTATTAGTATTAGGTGTTGCAGTATATTTAGCTCCTGGAGTTATGCAAAAACCTGCTTGGGATCAAAGCAAATTATTAAGTGGTTTTGCTCCTCCTAAATTCCATAGTATCTACAAACAAGACAATCAATGTCCGTTAAACCTAAACTGTTTCAAAGATTTTGATGAAGGATTAGCGTATGCGAAATCAGTTAATAAACCTGTAATCTTAGATTTTACTGGTTGGGCTTGTGTTAACTGTAGAAAAATGGAAGAGAATATTTGGAGTCATCCGGATATTTACAAAATACTAAATGACGATTTCGTATTAATCTCATTATATGTTGATGATCACCAAAGAGTTTTACCAGAAAGTGAGCAATTTGATTACTTAAAACCAAACGGTAAGGTTAAAAGAATTAGAACTTATGGTGATAAATGGGCAACATTACAGATTGCTAATTTTAAAACTGCTTCACAGCCTTTTTACGTATCTTTAAGTCCGGACTTAGAAGTTTTAAACTCTCCTGAGCAGTACACAGATAAAGATGCTTATCACAGATGGTTAAGCACAAGTTTAGATCGTTTTAAAGAAAGTAAATAAAGCTTTTATATAAAAAAGAAAATAGCCTCTTTTAGAGGCTATTTTTTTATGGTTTAATCAAAAGGAAATGCACATTCTAACTCTGCACAGTGTGGTCCGTAATCTATACATTCACTGCTTCCAAATGGTTTACATTGTTTTCTTCCTCCATTGATTTGAACTTGCTCTGATTTTTTTAATACTTTTCCTAAGTTTAAGATTTGTTTTTTCATTTTTATTAAAGTTTAAAGTTAATACTCTTAATTTATTTGAAGATTAAATTAGTACCAAAGACATCCTCCTGTAACACATCTTCCAGCGTCACAAAACACGCCCCAAGGTCTGCTCTCACAACATTGAGAACCACTCTGATAACAATACCTGGCAACGCCTCCGTTTATTTCTTTTTGATCCTCTTTTTTCAAAGCTTTACCTAAGTCTAAAATTTGTTTTTTCATACTTATTTGATTTAAAATTGATTAAATCCTTGAACATTTAAAGACACTCAAGGCTTGTGTCTACTTTTCGCGAAATATTATTCAAAAATACCACCACTCAAACACATATGAGTCTCCTTGGTACCCAAGCAACAACCATTTGATAACGGATGCCCACCACATAATATACAATGACTTGCATCATATGTTGGACAACTAAAACCTCCGTTTATTTGCTTTTGCTCTTCTCGATTTAAGGTTTTTCCTAAATCTAAAATTTGTTTTTTCATACTAATAGTATTTATAAGTTTTACAACTCCTAACAAGCCGGAAAACGTGGTACATTATCAATACATTTACCACATTCCCAAATACATCCTGAATACCCATTACATTCACTCTCATTATATATATTCTGGCAAATTTCATAAGGGTTATTAGATCCTTTAATGTATTTTTGTTCAGTTCTACTTAGAACTTTACCTAAGTCTAAAATTTGTTTTTTCATGTTTATACAATTTATAATTGATTAAACCCTTGAACATTTAAAGACTCTCAAGATTTATGTCTGTCTCTAAAGATTTTTTGTTTATTTAATAATATCTTTTGAGCTGATAGAAGAAACACTCTATCAAACATAATTTTATGATTTCAAAATCTATTTTGAAGTAATAAATTAAACAATAGATGCCGCTAAGCATAATTTTCTCCTATTATAACTGTTATTTTTTTAGGTCTATTTTATTATCAGTTCAATAAATGATAATCTAAAAACACCAAAAATATATAAGAGAGAAAGTTTTATTTGAAGTAACTATTTTTCAAAAAACAAATTCTAATATATCTAATATAGATATTACCTTATTTCTCTAAAAAATAAAGAAATAAAACTTTCTCCTTTTATTAAAGTATTCTATAATATGGTTTATTCATGTGTACACACCCAAACGTTTCCATCAGGTATACATACTCCATACATTCCGTATAACTCTCTACAAGCAAATTTACAAGATTCCTTATCTGGATATGATCCTCCTTTAACTTGTTTTTGTTCTACTTTACTTAAAGCTTTTCCTAAATTTAAAATTGATTTTTTCATGATTAAAAAATTAAATATTTAATAATCCTTGAACATTTAAAGACACTCAAGGTGTGTGTCTATTCTTCGCGAAAGAATTTTGTTTATTTAATAATATTTTTAAGTTGATAGAAAAAGCGTTCTATCAGTCGTAAATCTTCTGTTATTATATTGGCAGTCCCCTGCATTTCTTGTCTAAAAGCTATTGGCTTTCCATACGTTGTCACCAATTCCTGAGGAAGTAGTACATCAATTAAGTAATTCCCATCTGCATCAGGAACTGAAGAAATTGATTTTACTGTTCCGTTTAATTCTCCAAATTCATCAGAAGGGTAATTCAACAGCCTAATTTGCACCCTTTGCCCTTTTTTTATTTTTCCTGAGTTTGCTGCAGGAGCTTTTATTTTCCCTATAAATGATTCGCTTTTATCAGGAATAATTGTAAAAATCAAATCTCCACTTTTTACCGTTTGATTCTCATTCCAAAATGATAAAAAGGAAACCTCACCGCTTATGGAAGAGGTTAGTGCATATAATTTTTCCCAATCTCTAATAGCCTTTTTTAAATATAAGAATGATTGAATTGCTTTCTTTTTTAGTCTTGTATCATTTTGGGTCTTCTTAATAGAAGTTCCTTCTAAATTTTTAGCAGAATTACTTATTAGTTCTCTAATTTGAGAAATCGAAGTTTCTAAACTTTTGTAAGAGCGTTTCGCTTGTAAAAACTCTATTTCTTTCTGTTCTTTTTCTTTTTCTGAAATAACCCCTTGTGCAAACATTTTTCTACTTCGTTCTACATCTGTTTCTTTAATTTCTAATTCTTTTTTATTCAGCTCTTTTTGTGACAATAAGTTTTGTAATCTAGCTTTTGCTTCAAATACTGACATTTTGTTAGCAAAAGTTTCAGATTTAAATGGTGTTAGTTTTTCATTAAGTACAAACTCAGAGTAATCATTTTCAAACTGGGAAAAACTGGTTGTAATATCTCCTAAAATTAAAGGTGGTAATTCATTAATAGGAAATGTAAAATGGTCTTGATCTGTTTTAATGGTATCAACAATACTTTTTAACAGTAATACATCTTTGTATAAAGCGCTATTTTCTATAACAGCTAATATTTCATTCTCTGATACTTTTGCTCCTTCCTGTGTTAAAAAAACCTCAAATTGACCACTTGATTTAGCATAAATTTTTTCCGGAGGAAATGATGTTGTAACCATAACCTGTGTTGAAATAACATCAGGATATTTTACAAACCAAGAAATAAAAAGCAACATCATTATTAATACTAAAATCAATGTATTTCCCCATCGAATCATCCAAATAGGAACATAACTTAGTATTTCTTGTACTTCTTCACTTCTAATTTCTATTTCTCTACTATTTTGTGGCATTTTTTAATCTACATCTATTTATAAAAAGAGAAGACGAACCTCCCTTTACCTTATTTAGTTTTTATAGCTTTGTTACTACATTCCAAAACAATAATCCCCTACCATTACTCTAAATTTACACTCAGAAGGTAACGCATTATAATCTTCACACGTTCCACAATAGGTTGCCCCATTATTCAATGGTGTGCTACTATTTCCATAGTAACAATTAAAGGGAGGGCATTGATCTCCTCCATTGATAATTTGTTGTTCTTTTTTATTAAGTTCATTCCCTAACTTTAAAAGTTGTTTTTTCATAACTTAATGATTTAAAAAATTAATTAAATCCTTGAACATTTTAAAGACACTCAAGGTGTGTGTCTGATTCTTCGCGAGAGAATATTTTTATTTATAACTATTATTAATTTCCCAGTTCTAATTGGTTTTTTACCAAATGATAGTAACTGCCCTTTAAAGCTATAAGTTCGTTATGATTTCCTTGTTCTATTACTTTTCCTTTATCTAAAACCACTATCTGATGAGCATTTTTAACTGTACTTAACCTATGTGCTATAACCACAGCTGTTTTATTGGAAAAAAATGTATTCAGGTTCTCCATAATCACCTTTTCATTATTAGCATCTAATGCACTAGTGGCTTCATCAAAAAATAAAAATTTAGGATTTTTATATACAGATCTGGCAATAAATAACCGTTGTTTTTGCCCGGTACTTAAACCACTTCCTTCACTTCCAATTTTTGTATTGTATCCTAAAGGCAACCCTTCTATATAATCTTTAATATTGGCAACCTCTATAGCATGATTTAATTTGTCTTTATCTACATAATCTTCTCCAACAGCAATATTTTTAGCAATGGTGTCATTAAAAACATACCCCTCTTGCATGACCACCCCACAATTTCTTCTCCATTCTTTTTGTGAAATATTTTTTAAATTAAAATTCCCAACCATGATTTCTCCTTGATCTACTTGGTAAAATCCTAGAAGTAATTTCATTAACGTGGTTTTCCCACTACCACTTACTCCAACAATGGCTGTTGTTTTATTTGCCGGAATTTCAAGTGACAAATCTTTAATTACCGGTTCTAAACCCCCGGTGTATCTAAAAGTTATGTTATTTAATTTTATAGAAACTTTTTCAGGAATCGTTACTACTTTTTCATCAGAAGGTTTCTCTTCCTCTTCCATATTGTGAATTTCTCCTAACCTGTCTAAAGATATTTGGGCATCCTGCACATCTCTCATAAAATTAATGAGCTGAACTATTGGTCCGTTTAATTGACCTACAATGTAACTGATGGCCATCATCATACCCAGTGTTATTTGTCCGTCAATTACCAATTTGGCAGACAAAATGGTAATGAACATATTTTTAAGTTCATTAATAAAATTTGAACCTACACTCTGGGTTTGTTCCAGTGCTAAACTTTTAGTAGCTACTTTAAATAATCGAGCTTGTACATATTCCCAGTTCCAACGCATACGTCTTTCTGCATTATGCAACTTTATTTCTTGCATACCGTTGATTAGCTCAATAACCTTACTTTGCTCTTGACTAACTTGTGAAAATCGTTTATAATCTAACTCTTTACGTTTTTTAAAAAAGAACAATACCCAACTAAAATACAGTAAGCTCCCCAGTACAAAAACACCAAATATTTGCAAACTATAATAAGCAAGTACCAAACTGAAAATAATCAAATTAAAAAAGGAAAACAATACGGTTAAAGATGATGTTGTTAAAATTCGTTCAATACGTTTATGATCGTTTATACGCTGTAACAAATCTCCTGTCATTCTTACATCAAAATAAGAAATAGGTAGTTTCATTAGCTTGATAAAAAAATCAGAAATTAATGAAATATTGATACGAGTACTTAAATGCAATAAAATCCAACTTCTTATAATTTCCAGCGAAGCTTTCCCTATAAATAGAAAGAGTTGCGCAAATAAAATTAGATACACAAAATTGATATCTTGATTTTTTATACCAACATCTACCACACTTTGTGTTAAAAAGGGAAGAATTAGCTGCAATAAACTTCCTGCTAAGAGCCCTATAATAAGCTGAACTATAAATTTCTTATACTTAAATAAGTATCTGAAAATAAAAGAGAAACCAAACTTTTCACCTTCTTCAAATTCTTCGCTATAAAACTTTGGTGTAGGCTCTACCAATAAAGCAATTCCTTCTTCAGTATTCTCATCAGCATTATTACCTATCCAATGTTGAATAAACTCATCTTTTGTATAGTTAATAAGCCCGTGTGCCGGATCAGAAATATAAACAGTATCTCTTTTTATTTTGTAGAGAACTACATAATGGTTTTTATTCCAATGCAGTATACAAGGTAAAGGAGCTTCTTTTAGTTTTGAAAAAGCCAACTTAATACCAAGTGATTTGAACCCAATAGATTCAACAGCCTCACTAAGACCTAATAAACTACTACCTTCTCTAGTGGTTTCACTTAAATTACGTAACTGTTGCGTATTAATTGTTTTACCATAATGCTTTGCTATAATTTTTATACAAGTTGGTCCACAATCTTTTGCCTCAGTTTGTTTATAGTTCGGAAATTTTTTCAAAGAATTTTTATCTTACTTATTTTATTATTTTAATAATGTTTTTAATACTCATAAACAGTCCCTGTACCATTTAACTCTAAAGATCAGAAACCTATTTTTTACATATGTAATTTATCAAACGGCTTAGAACTTCATAAAAACTTAAAATTATAAGATTAAATGTAATTAATTACATTCTATAATAAAAATCCTACATAATTAATTACATTTAATCTTAGTTACATTTTTTTTATTAAAAACTATGGTTCAATAATTAATCTACAATAAGACTCGGCACATTGCCATCCATACTCTTCACATATACGATCTCTGTTTACATCGCATTGCTTTCTTCCTCCGTTAATTTGTTGTTGTTCAGCTTTATTTAAAGCTTTTCCTAAATCTAAAAGTTGTTTTTTCATTATTATTATATTGGGTTTAGTTTTTAAATACAAACAATACAACCTAATTCTCCATTAATACAAATTATCCATGGCCCCGGACAACCTCCACCACCACCTGATAAAGGATTTTTGTAACAGAAATCTCCATCACAATAATATCCTTCCGGGCAATTTCCTGAAGAGTCACAGAAACCACTTGGATCTTCTCCTGCATTTATTTTTTTTAATGTTGCTTTATCTAAAGCTTTTCCTAAATTTAATATGTGCTTGTTCATTTTTTTAAGTTTTAAATTAATATTCAGCTCCTTTCCAACATGAAGGATCACCTGATTCAACTCCCGGTATTGTTCCGTCAGGACAATACAAACGACATGAATTAGATACTTTAACACCATTGTTATAGCAAAAACACTTACAATTTGGGTTATCAATAGGTCCACTACCGTTAATAGTTTTTTGTTCTTTTCTATTTAATGTTTTACCTAAGTTTAAAATTGTTTTTTTCATACTTTACTTTTAACAATATGCTAAACAAACTTTTACATAATTTAATCGCTCACACACATGACAATATGGGCAGTCATCATCTGTTACGCATCTTCTTAGAGGTATGCCTCCTTGAACTGCTTTTTGTTCCGATGTACTTAAAAAAGTACCTAAATTTAAAATTTGTTTTTTCATATTTAAATTTTAAGGTTACTTTTGCGGCGAACATTTTAAGACACTCACCGAGTGTGTCTATTCTTCGCGAGAGAATTTTGTTCACAACCAAAGCCTTTCGGCTTTGGTTTTATTTTTTATAATACTGTAGTTACATGACTACTTTCTTCTAATTCTTCAATAAAGAATACCAAATCGGTTCTGTTATATTCTTTAGGGAAAGATTTACCGTTAATTAATATTTCAGGAGTAAAATTAATTCCATTGTTTTTACACCATTCTTTTTCTATTTTCAACTCATCTACAAACGTATCTACGTCCTTACATTCTCCCCAATTTTTCAACCATATCGCTGAATTACCTTCTTCATAAATTTCATTCATTGCTACCAAGCAGGTTGCCTCGCCTCTTTCTTTATAAATTTCTAGCAGTTTACTGGTAATTTTTACCGTATTACTTTCTCTATCGTCCGGATTTATATTAAATCGAATTTTTATTTTTACCTTATCATTGTATTTATTCAAAATTTCTTCAACCTGTTTATGAACCGGTTTACAATGCCCGCAAAAAGGGTTAGTTACAATAACAAGTTCTAAATTTGCTTGTTTATTACCCAAAACAATTTCTTCTTTACTTGTAATTGTAGTATCAACAAACGGAGCTTTATTTAGCATTCCTTCAAACAAAGCAAAGTTTCGCTTAAACTTTGTAGCTTCAACTTTATCTTTTCGTAAATCAGTCACTTCTTTCATAAGTGGTTTTATATAACTCCACCCTAACCATGAAGTAATACTGATTAATCCAAAAATCATTAAGTTATTAAGAGTCAATTCAGGAACAACAATCCCGGTTACTAACGGAATTGCAGCCTGTAACCATAAAACTCCAACAATACTCAAACAAAGCATACACCATTTTTTAACAACGGCATACTGATAGTAAATTGAATATATGGTTATGGGAATTGCTACTAAACTTATAGCATATGATAATAACGGAGAACTGATTTGAACAAAAGTTAGTGTAGCCAGTATTGAAAAATAAAGAATACTAAAATCACTTAATTTATATCCTCTAATAAGTTCTGCTCCTTTAGATGTTAACACAGCATCACAATCTTTTTTATCATCTACTCCGGAACAAAAAGCATCACCTATAGAGGTATGCAATCCTAATTCTTGTTTAACAATAGCGGCACTTATTAAAAGTCCTAGAAAAGATAATGCAAGATGTAATACATTACTTACTGAATTACTATTTTTCAGCGTAAGAAAAGTAACTAACCCCGTAAGAATTATTGCTCCGACATATCGAGCTGTTTTAGTTGCTTTAGACTTCGTTGGACTCGAAACACTATCTGTTTTTTCAACTGCAACAATAATTCCTGTAAACAGACTTAAAAACTCACTCTCGGTTATTTTTTTCTTTTTCCCTTCACTATTATATATAATGTAATCAGTATCTTTTTTTTGAACTACCACTAAACTCTGACCTTTATCTCCTTTAATTTGAACCAAATAGCATTCAGGCAATTGTTCAATCGTTTCTTTATTAACAGGAACATCTGCAGCAACATTTTCAATATTAAAATGATCTAACACTCCTGTTATGGCATGTAAACTAGGGTAGGAAGGGTGACTTTCAATTTGAAATCTTAACTCTTCTTTATCAAAAGGTATCTGATTTTTTCTTAGTAATTGTTCTACTAAGAGATTTAATGAATTTTTCAAGTTAGTATAGTTTTTAGCTTTTTTTTACGATGTTCTCAAATATATACTTTAAAAAATAAACAATTACTTTTTTTATGATAAAAAAAGTAAGGATAAACATTACTTATTCATCTTTTTCTATATAAAACCATTTTCTTTGGCCTTCAATATCAATTCTCTATGTCCTTTTTCTTTCACATCAAAAACTTTTTTCAAATGTCTTTTTCTCTTTTCAATAGCTGCTATTGATAAAGGAATACTCCCTAACATATCTTTAACTTTTGCTCCTATAGATAATTCATATAATATTTTTCTGTCAACATCATCTAATAAAAAATCTACCGATACTTTTTTTCTTAATAATTTTAATATTGTTTTACTATAGTATGGAGGATCTTTAATCACTTCTTTTATAGCATTTACTAATTCGGTAAAAGAAATATCCTTCTTCATTAAAAAACCATCCGGATTAATACTTTTAAATACGCTATGAATTCTATATTTATTATCATTAGAAGTTGAAACTATTATTTTTGTATTAGGAAAAGATTCTATAATACGGATTCCTATGTCTTCACCAGATAGTATTTTTCCACTATCAGAGGGTAATAATTTTAAATCTAAAAATGCCAAATCAATTTTATTTCCATTTTTAAGATACATTTTCATATTTTGAATTGCCTCATCATAATCATGAGCAATAATAAAATCTAACAAACATTCATCGGCCCCCGAAACAACGATGTTAAATGCTTTTTTATACGCTTCACATACCAATGGAAAATCATTAACTATTAGCACTGTGAATTTTTCTTTTTTCATAAAACAAAAAAGATTTATGGTTAATGTAGTAGCTTATATCTGTTATATAAACAGTGTAGAAAACCTCATCTCATCTTAGAAAAAGACAAGTAGAGTAGATGTTTTATTTTGAAACAAAACAATAAGATATAGCCTGTTTGCAAAAATTGCAAGTTTCGTAAAGTTATACATAATCGTAATCATTTCAAAAAACTAATACCATTATTACAAAATTTTTAACCCAAAAAAATAGTTAGTTTATTAAAATATATATCTTTATAAAAAAGAAAAAGTCATGCTAATAAAAACCTATGGATCTGCCGTTTTCGGAATTGAAGCAACTACGATTACTATTGAAGTTAATATTGATAAAGGTATCGGATACCATTTAGTGGGACTTCCCGACAATGCTGTTCGTGAAAGTTCTTATCGAATTTCAGCGGCTTTAAATAATAACGGATATAAACTCCCCGGAAAAAAGATTATTATCAATATGGCTCCTGCTGATATACGTAAAGAAGGGGCATCTTACGATTTACCTCTTGCTATTGGAATTTTAGCCGCTTCAAACCAAATTAAATCGGAAAGTATTCAAGAATATATAATTATGGGAGAATTGTCTTTAGACGGAAGTTTACAACCTATAAAAGGTGCTTTACCCATCGCCATCAAAGCTCGTGAAGAAGGTTTTAAACATTTTATTCTTCCTAAAGAAAACGCTAAAGAAGCCGCTATTGTTAATAATTTAAACGTTCTTGGGGTGAGCAACATTATGGAAGTTATTAATCATTTTGATGGTATTAACTCTATTGAACCGACCACTGTTGATACCCGTGCTGAGTTTTACAAACACATTGACTTTCCTGAGTTTGATTTTGCTGATGTTAAAGGACAAGAGTCTATTAAACGTTGTATGGAAATTGCTGCTGCCGGTGGACATAATATCATTCTCATTGGTCCTCCCGGAGCAGGAAAAACAATGTTAGCAAAGAGGCTACCGTCTATTTTACCTCCTGTCAATTCTAAAAGAAAATGATAAATTATATTAGTAGATGATAAACTTACATAAGTAAATGAGAAAAACTGTAAAAAACTCTTATTACTTTATTATTTTATTTCTTAACAAAAACGTTGTTAAACCCTGTCTACTCTTTACATTAAACTTTTTAAACATAGCTCCTCTATAACCATCAATTGTTTTTTCACTTAAAAACATTTTTTCTGCAATCTGACTGTAGGTAAGATCTGTTGGAACATAATTTAAGAACTCTCTTTCACGCTCAGATATTCCAGCTAATAAACCAACTTTAATATGTCCTGTATTGTCTATGTTACCAATGTTATTAGCCATAATTTCAGCTGCAAAATTTGGAAAAAAATTATTCCCTGAAACCACAGTTTCTAGAGCATTATGAATATCTTCTACTTCAAGGTCTTTAGATAAATACCCATTAACACCTCTTTTTATCATCTTGATAACTGCTTCTTCATTTTCAAACATTGTAATGACTATTATTTTTATTTCCTTATAATTTTCCTTTATCCAAGATACAGTATCGTAACCGTCCATCTCAGGCATATCAATATCTAAAAAAATTATATTAGGAATACCTAAAAGTCTTAATTTTTTCTGTAAATCAACACCATTTTCTGCTTCAAATAATATTTGATATTTGTCATCTTTATTTCTTAAGTTAATTAGCTTAACTAATCCTTTCCTGAAAAGATTATGATCATCTACAATAGAAATTTCTATCTTATTATTATTATTTTCTTGAATCATTTATTTTAATTTTAATTCTATCTGGAAATTAACAAGAAAACTTTAGTCCCAAAATTTAACTTACTTACAATATTTACCTTTGCATTTATAACTTTAGCTCGTTTACTAATATTTAATAATCCAGTACTACTGTTTTTATCTCTATTTTCTCTAGCCAAATCAGTATCAAAACCAACACCATTATCTTCTATAACTAATTTAATTGAATCATTATTATACTCTAAAACTATATCTATTTTACTTGCTTGCGCATACTGTATAATATTATTAATAACCTCTTGACAAAGTCGAAATAAAATTATTTCTCTTTCTGGCCCTATACTAAAACTATTTCCAAGAACTTTAAAGTTAACAGGGTATTTCATTATCTTAGAAACTCTATTTAATTCATTTTTTAAAGCTTTTTCGAAACCTATTTTCATTATATAATCAGTATTTAAAGCCGTACTTATAGATTTTAATTCAGATATAAGTGACTTAGTTAGTACTTTAGTTTCAAGAATACTTTCCTTATTAGGGTTATGCAAAATTTCAGATAAATTAATATTAATTAATGATGCTAACTGACCAATATTTGAGTGCAGTTCTTTCGAAATATGATCTAATGTTTGCTCTTGAATCTGAATTTTAGAATTCAATAAAATTTTACTAAAAGATTCTTTTAATTCTAACATTTCTTTTTGATGAAAATATCGTTTTCGTTGATATTTAAATAGAAAATATATTATTGCTCCACTAAAAAGTAAAAGCAGAATTGTTGATACTATTATTGTTAGTATTATTTCTGATTCAGAGGTAAACATAAAAAACCTATTAAATACAGTGAATACATTACTATATTCAAAGTGTCATTTATAAATAAAAAGGAGTTTAAATAACTTGATGATGAAAGTATTAACTTATTAAATAAAATAAAAAAAGGCAAGGTTCCCGTATAATATAAAAATATACCCAAACAAATCCAAAACTCTGGATTAGAAGATAATTTGACTATTGTTGTTTCCTCTAATACTTGTTTAAAGTATATTAAAGATGTAAGTACTAAAATTATATTTGATAAAATAATAGTATAACTATTTACATTAAAAGGAGTTTGTATAACAAAATAATTGAGTAAAGTAAATAATACAAACGGTATTAGAGACCATTTAATTATATTTCTAAAAAGAGAGTCCCTTATAATGAAATACATAAAAAGCAGTGTATAAACATGCCTAAAAAATAAAAAAGCATTATAAATCCATAAATTAGAACGACCAAAATTCCAGAGTTCTATTTTATATAAACATAATTTCCACCAAATAGCAAATAACTCAACAAGAATGGTCAGCAGTAAAAGGCTTGAAAATATTCTAAAATGTTTTTTACTACTGTATAGAAAGCTTCTAACACTTACTATTGCACTTAAAAACATTGGAATTAAATAAATATATTCGTAACTAATCAAACCTTTCACTCTGACAATATACATAATAAATTAAATTTTAATTAAATTTTAATTTTCTTGAATAATATTACTTTCTTCCTCACATCTAGGAGGGCAAGGTGAGCCAAAGTTAAAATCCCGTTTAATTACATTTGGATCAGAATCTTTAATAAAACGATCTGACTTTGATCTCTCTTCATAATCAAGCTCTTCTTCGAGAAAAATATTTACTCTTTTTTGTGATTTACCCTGCTTCTTTATTCTAGTAACATTCATTACTAAACATAACTGTCCTTCTAAAGGATGCCCTTTTTCATATGCGCCAAAATGCAATCTAATTCCATCACCTCCTGCATGATCTATTTCCTCCAATAATTTTGAAATATGCTCTCTTGTATACCAAACACTTTGAGTATCTTCTCTTCCTAGTTGTTTACATAAAATAGGGTGTTTTAACTTTTTAAAGTTTTCCTTTCTTTCTTCTGTAACCTTTTTTCCTATGAAAAAAAAAGGCAGTTTCTTAAGCGTTGTTTTCATTCAATATCATTTTAATTAAATTAATAATTGCAAGTGTTTCTTGCAGAATTTTGACACAAACTAAACCTAAAAAAACCACTTAAAACAGCTCATAATAAAGATCTATGAATAATCCTTTTACATAAATAGGAGATTTCCTATTAGCCACAGGTTTTTACCAAACAACAATTACCAAATCTTTGTAAACATAATTTTAAAATATTTAATATGGCAAAGCCTAGAGCATTTATCAGTTTTGATTTTGATTATAATAAAACTGACCGAGATCTATTCGTTGGACAAATGAAAAATAGTAAAACACCTTTTGAAATTGAGGATTGGTCATCTAAACACAAACTCCCTCAAAAAGAATGGGAAAACTTAATTAACCAAAAAATCAATAAATGTAATATGCTAATTGTACTTGTAGGTAAGTATACACACAATGCTACTGGTGTTAAAAAAGAAATTACATTTTCTCATAATAATAATGTTCCTGTTTTCGGAATTTATATAGATGGAGCAACTAAAACTACAGAGCTCCCATCTGGTTTACAAAGAAATCGAACAATTAATTGGGAATGGCACCAAATTTCTGAGAAAATTGATTTATGTATGAATGAAGGTAAAAATAAGTAGATATATGGGACTTTACACAAGTAATTATTTAAAAAATCTTGCTTCTAATAAACGTTCATTTATTAATGAATCAAAAAACATCTTTTTATCTAAGGCTACAAATGAAAGAGAAAAATTCGATATATTCCTATCACATAGCTATTTAGACAAAGATGAAGTAAATGGTTTGTATTCTGAATTAACTGACAAAGGTTATAAAGTTTATGTAGATTGGATTGTAGACAGTCATTTAGATAGAACAAATGTAACAAAAGAAAGTACAGAGCTCATTAGAAATAGACTTAAACATTCAAAATCTTTATTATTAGCTATCTCTTCTAAAGCTACTATGTCAAAGTGGATACCATGGGAATTAGGTTATGTTGACGGAAAGACTAATAACTGTGCTATATTACCAATAGCGAAAGAATCATCTGATGAAAAAACATTTACACGTTCAGAATATTTATTACTATACCCATATGTAAAAATGGCATCATTAGATGGCTTTTTTAATAGCATCTACACTGTAGATTCTTCAAATTATTATATTGATTTCAGTAAATGGATTAGATATGATAAAAAACCTGAATTTAATTTTAAAAACATTGATATTTTATGATAAAGAAGGCATTAATAGTTGGAATTGATTACTACGAAAATATTTCTCAATTATATGGGTGCGTAAACGATGCCTATTCGGTCGAAGCCGCATTGGAAAGGAATGGAGATGGATCTAAAAATTTTCAAACAAAGTTACTAACAGCAAATGGGGTTGATTCAAAATTAACAAGAAAAGAGTTAAAAGATAATATTAAGAAATTATTTGAAGATAAAACAAGTGCAGCTCTTTTTTATTTTGCTGGCCATGGTTATGCTGAAAATACAGGTGGATATCTACTAACTTCAGAATGTGAAGATGGAGATGCTGGTCTTCCAATGAAAGATATAATTGATATTGCAATAGAATCTGATGCTCAAAATAAAATAATAATATTAGATTGTTGTCATTCTGGCGCTGCCGGTGAACTTTCAATTAACAAAGAAATTTCATTTTTATCTGATGGATTAACAATTCTGACAGCTAGTAGTAGGAACCAATCTGCAGAAGAAAAAAATGGATCTGGTGTATTTACAAACTTATTAGTTGATGCTCTGTATGGAAGTGCAGCAAATTTATTAGGAGAAGTAACTCCCGGAAGTGTGTACGCTCATATTGATCAAGCAATTGGAGTTTGGGGGCAAAGACCGATTTTCAAAACAAATGTAAAAAACTTTATGTGTTTAAGACAAACTGATCCGCCAATTTCAAGAAGTGATCTTAGAATGATAACTGAATTATTTGATAGTAAGTGGACTGAAATTCAACTTGATCCAACTTATGAACCTGAACGTTCAGAGGAACAAAGACTACAATATCCTGACCCTATATATGAAAACACACAAAAATTTGCTTTGTTACAAAAGTACAATCGTGTTAATTTAGTCATTCCTATAAGCACTAAACATATGTGGCATGCAGCCATGGAGTCAAAATCATGTAAATTAACAGCAATGGGGACACGCTATTGGGATTTAGTTAAAAAAAATCATATCTAAATATGAACCCATATGATAAATCTAAAGTTAATGCTCCTGCATTAATTTTAGGAGCACTTACAGTTGGAGCTATTTTATATGATCTTTTTACCCCATCTAATGATTTAACTAAATCACAAATAAAGAATAAAAGAAATGCTCGAGTCTTCATAAGTTTTGCTAAGAAGGATGAAATCTACAGAGATTATTTAGTAGAACAAGCTAAAAGTAATCGTTCTCCTTTTAGTTTTGTAGATATGTCAGTAAAGAAACCTTGGCCTGAAAATATTTGGAAGGAAAAATGTAGAAAAAAAATAAAAGGTTGTGATGGTGTAATTGTTCTTTTGAGTGGAAAAACATGGAATTCTTCTGGTGCCCGATGGGAGGTAAAATGTGCAAGAGAAGAAGGTATACCTGTAATTGGAATGCATATTTTCAAAAACAACATCAAATCAGTAATTCCTGAGTTAAAAACAGCAAAAATCATTTCTTGGAATTGGGAAAATTTGGAAAGAATAATTCGTAAATTTTAGAATACTAATGGAATCAGAAGAATATATTAAACAGCGAATTGATAATCAGATAAAATGGTATGATAAAAAAAGTAGTAAAAACAAGAGTCTCTTTTACATATTTCATGTTTTAGAAATATTCCTAGCTTTATCAATTCCTTTTTTAAACAACATAACAGATGACAAACCCTTATGGGTATTTAAAATAATTAGCATCATAAGTTTAACTATCGCTATGATATCAAGTATACTCTCTTTATCAAAATTCCAAGCAAATTGGATAGAATATAGGTTGACTTCAGAGAATTTAAAATCCGAAAAATTTATGTATTTAACAAAATCAGATCCGTATAATCAGAAAGAATCATATCGAATTTTAGTACAGAGAATAGAAGAAATTATTTTAAAAGAAAATTCTAAATGGTCTATTTCAAAAGATTTCAAGAGCAAAAAAAGTAAAGAATCTTAAATAAGATAAACAATGAATATTATTAAATCAATTAAACCTGGTCCCAAACCTAAAAAAGAGGACGGAACACCAGATAAGAGAAGAAGAGTTAATCCTCCAAACAAACCTAAGCATCCAGGATTAAAACCTCATAAACACAAACCTGGAGATTAAATTAAGCTACTGTGAGATTATTAATATAAGAGATAAATTTACCTCAAAATTATTTAATCCTATAAATGAAAAAATAACAAAAGCCAAAAGATTAATTTTGGCTTTTATTTTTCACTAAAAATTTGCTATTGTATATAATCTTTATAAATATTTTTCATTTTGATATAACGATTATTGTAAAAACATTTCTTATTAGTATCAACTATTATACTTGCTATATCATCTCTAAGTTATAGGTTAAAATTCTTAATTTTATAAAAATTTAAGGATACAATAAATTAAGATAAAAACATGCCTTCAAATCTCCCTAAAGAAAAATTTAAAATAGCTACAAAACACTTAAAAACATATAAGACTACTTTATGGTATTTATTTTGGAAAGGTAAAAATTTTATAGATGGTGATACTTTATATTTTAATTTATGGTTAATTAATATAAACGAAAATAAATATCCCGTAACTTTCAATTATAAAACTAAAATTAATGTAACGGCACACTCCGCAAAATCTAGTAAGTATGTTTTAGGCAGTATATACGATTATCAAGGAAATATTGTTAACTGTCCAGAAGTCAATACCAAAGGTTTATCAAGAATTGAAACCTTTTTAAATAATAATGACCTTAACGATAAAGGCTTTTATAATCTATTAAAAGGCAGTAGTAATTATCCTTTAATAGATTATAAGCATGAGGAGCTTAAAAACGTATTATTTTATAAAAAAAAGATTATAGTAAAAGAAAAAGAAACTAATATCATTGTTCCTTCACAACTAATTAACGATTTCTTTTTCTTTTCATTCTCTACTAAGTTAAATAATCTTATAATTTCAGGCTCAATTATTGAATGTGTTAATTATATCGGCAGAAAAAACATAAATGGGATTGAAACAGGAATAATATCACAGAACAGATTAGAAATAGGGAAAAAAGAAACACTATATTATGGCAGGTATTTTTTTACAGATAATGATGCCGGTCTTGAGGCTATAAATCAGTTAAGAAAAGAACATTTATTTCAATTCAAAAAAGGCGAAAAAAAAGTTTATTTCAGTTCTAAAATTCCATTTGATTTTGACATTAACTTTAATTTGATAGGTCAATATATAGATTCCAGTAATTTTCTTGCAAATAGAATTGTAGGTATTGATTCAAACAACCTTTCTTTTTTCAATATAGACAATCTAATAATTTCTGTTCTGAACGATACTAGAAGTGCAAAGAATTATGACAACAACATGTCAGTCAAATCTAAAAACCTGACAATCAATAAATTCACTAAAATAGAAGAAAATAATGATTATAGAAACTCAGATCAAACAAGCGAAATATATCCTATAATAGAAGAACAACCTAAAGATTATTCATTTTATCATACCCCAAAAAATGAAGTCGTACCAAAAGAATCTAATAAAAATAAATATATTTTAAAACAAATTATAGGTGGTAAAGAATACACAGGAGGTAGTGTAAATATATTAGGAGACACCAAAGAACCAGGAGTCACAAAAACTAATATTGAATTATGTCTATATGACTTAATACAATGGAATAATTTCATAATTAAAACATTAATAGAAATTTGTGATGAAAAAGGATATAATGGGCATTTTATTAAACTCTCTTCAGTAAAAGAAGAAATTTGTTATACTCAATATAAAAGAAAAATCAATTTAGATGTACTTTCCGCTACCCCATATGGAAGTAAATTCTTTTTTAAATTTATCCTCTTTAAAATAAATTTCAACCAAAAAAACTATTATTATTTTGATAAAGGAGCAGGAACACACTCTTGCTTTTTTTCTGACATCTATCATAGCGATATCGAATCATCGAGGTTAACAAATTTTATACGAAAAATGATAGTTAATGAAAATTTGAGATGGTCTAAAGCGCGAAAATATGATAAATTCAAGCCTGATGGAATTATAATATACCAACCAATAGAACACAAGGAAAACAACCTAAAAATTAGATTATTAAAAAGGTTAGATTTTAACTCTTAAACTTTAAATTAAAATACACCCAATAAGGCATTTTATCTATATTATCTACTAAATTTGAGTTATTAAATTTTTTAAGCCTATATACTTTAAAAAAAGTCTCCGGCCAGCCCATAAGCATCTCGTTAACTTTAACAAGAATCTTTCGTTTATCCTCAATAGAAGTAAGGTAAAACATTTCTCTTTTACCTTCTATTTTAATATTATATTTTTCTTGAAAATTAATTTTAAACTGGTTTAAATCACTAGAAGTCTTTACCTTACTACTCAACATAAGTAAGACTTTTATATACGAAAATGAATAGTTTGACACATGATTATACCCTAAACGAATTGTTGTGTCAATAAAATTTTGATACAACAATTCACTCAAGGTTATCTCTTGTATATTTACTTTTCTCAGATCTGCTCCACAATTAGAGCAGAAAAACAAAAATTCATTCATTCTTTTTTTTCTTCCAAAATTTATTCTATAGAATGAAATAGGTTCATTACATTTAAAACAGCGATCAATTAAACGTTTTTTACATTTTACACAAAAAATACTTGTTTGAAGTCTCCAAGAAATTCTAAAATAATTATCGTTTATACAAGAAGGGCAATAGACCAAACCGTATTGTTTTCTTTTCCTATGCTTAACACCTATTGGATTTACATTAAAATTATGACTATTTAGTTTTAAATTTTCAAATGCTAAACCTGAATATTTTTGTAAGGACATGTTTATTACTTCTTCTTTATTTAAAGGAGTATATTTTAAAACTATTTGAATAATTTTTTTAGGAATAATAAAATCAATATCTCTATTCCAAAATGGAGTATCTCTTCCAAAACAAGAATTCGAAAAAGGTATAGGTCTAATACCACATTCTAATGACATTCTATAGAACCAACTAGTGAATAATTCATCTTCTTTAGGAGCTACATAAAATGGCCAAATATTCTTATTTAATGATTTTATAAAGACCAACTGGTTATAATTTGTATATCATTTTTTTTCTATCAGAAGGCGGAACGTATCTGATTTCATTCAATATATCAGGAGTAATTTTTTCTAAGTTATTTTCTAATGCCCAGATAGTACTTAGTTCAATTATTTTAGATATTTCTCCTATTAACCCTTCACTTAAAGCTAGTATTTTTTGAGCATAGCCGTCTTCTATTAAGTGAGATTCCTCTTTTAATGGCAGCTTAGATTCAAAACTCAATAATAATCTTTTATATTCGTTATCAAATTTCCATCTTTTTAAAACTCTAGGAACAAATCTATTTGACAATTGGGGATCTGTTTGAATTGCATTAAAAGCATCTTTTGTTCCCGCACATACTAAAGAAATTTTTAACTCATTAGATAGAAACTTTAAAACATTTAGAAATTTACGTTGCTTCGTTGGTGCTCCAGCTAAAACATGATGTATCTCATCTATTATTAAAACCTTAACCTCTAGCCTTTGCAATAAATTTTTAACTCTTATTTGTCTTGCATCTAGCTTCTCTGAAATTTTATAAGGCGCAAGTAATTGTTCTAAAATTGAATTATAAAACCTTCTCTCATCTGGTTCAGGAGGTGCTTGAACACCAATAACCGGGCAAATCATTTCATTGTTTTCCTTAGAAAACATAGCTGGATTTAAACTAATGAATTTCTCTATTAACGCTGTTTTTCCATTATTAGAATCTCCTACTAAGAGAACATTAGGCATTCTAGAAGATTTCGGATAAAACTTCAAATCATTCAACTCTTTAATAATCTGTACAGCTGCACTATAATTAATCCATTTAGGCTCCCTTACAATTTTTATCCTATCTTTATTATCCATACTTTATCAATTAAAAATATCATCCGTGTCTTCAAATGGTTTTAAATCGTCATTTTTTTTAGATTCTTTTAACTCTTCAGTATTCTCATTAACAAAAATTGTTTTCTTCTGTTTATCAGGAATTTTTTTATACTTTTTTGTCTCTCTTATAGCTAATTGTTCTAATTCATCTAATTCTCTGTAAGATTCAAAAATCTTTTCTTCATTAAGCTCTATTTTGTTTTTTTTCAGAACTCTTAACACATCTTTGTACTCCCATATTGAAATCGGAGGCAATGACGTATTTCTATAAGGTACTTCAAAATATTCTTTCAATTCTGGATCAAAAAAATATACCATACTAATATCTCTAGGATCTCTTCTAAAGATAAACTTTCTTTTTTCTTTACCTTGTGTACTATGAATGTATTTTCTCAAAACTTCATCATAATAATAAATATGATCTATTACTATTCCATATTCCTGAATGCTCCTTTCATAGAAAGGCATAAAATCTAATCTTAACCTTCTTTCATTTATTATTTTTTTCGGTAACCCTCTACCTATTTGTTCTTCACTACCAAAAATACCTTCTTTAAACTTCTGAATAGGAGACTGTCCCAACGACGAATGTATTTTGTTATGATAAATTTTTGTAATATAAATAGTTATCCATTTTTCAAACTCTTTAAGAGTTAAAGAGGCTTTTTCTTTTGAATTATAATTTTTTCGTTTATTCAAATCTGCAAAAGTCGTTCCTGTTAAATTATGAATTTCTTTTGAAAATGTACCTAATAATCTTTCAATATGACCTCCCCAATGTGGAGTTCCTGGAGGTCTAAACTCAATATTAATACCATAATTAAAACATGCTTTTTTTAACATATCTCCTCGAAATTCCTTTGCATTATCAACATGTATAGTATCCATCACTCCCCAACAAGGCCATTGCTCATCAACGCCTATTTTTTTTAACCATAAATCTTTAGGTAAAATAGAATGAGCGATACACAAACCAGTGCCATGAGCTCCTGGTGTTTCAAAAGACAAATAAAAACCTAAAACCATTCTGCTGTATACATCCATAGCAACAGTAATGTGAGGTCTTTTATAAGGGTTTCTATTTTGTTCATCTACTAAAATAATATCTACAACTGTGTGATCTATCTGAACTACTGACAATGGGTAATCTGCACCAGGAAAATGTCCCTTATGTGGCTCAAATTTATATTTAGCCTCTTTACTCCCATATCTTTTTTTAAGCTTAAGTTCTTCAGAAAGATTTTTTATTCTCATTCTAACCGTATTCTCATGAGGTCTTTTTAGATTTTTATCTAAACATCTTTGATGAATTATTCTAATAGTTTTATTTATAGACTTTTTAGATGAATTTAAATAAACTTCATCTATTGTTTTATTTATAATATCATCTATATCTGGACTCAATCTACTTTTTCCTTTTCCTCCTGATTTTTCTTTCCCTATCAATGAAGACACTAGCCCTGTTTGAGTATACAGTTTTATCCACCGATAAATAGTAGGAACACTAATACCATTTTCTTGTGAAGCCAATATTATTAATTTCCTCCTATTATCCATTTTTAAAATAGGAGCAATTATATCATATCTTTTTTGTGCTAAGTTCCATTTATCTTCTGATAGCGTTTTTATTTCATATATTGGTGACGATGGGGTAAAGTTTTGAGATGGTTTAAGTTCATATATTTTAACTGTTCTAAAAATATTAGTCTTAATTTCTTGAATTGTAACAGTATCTAAATCTATAATCCTAACAATTATAGCTTCAATATTCTCGTATAAAACTTTTTCACCATTTGTAATAAAAAAATTCCCCATCTTCTAAATTTTAATTTGAGAATACATCGTTAATTTTTCCCTTAAATCTATTTTTACCATACCATTTGCCACCATATACCATAAAGTATATAATAGCTCTGCTTTTCTGTCTTCCGGAAAAAAAGAATCATTGATAATACTTTTAGGAGTAGCAAACTTAATTGCTTTTATTCTTTCTTCTAATATAGTTATATCTAAAAAATCTATAATATTATTGGTCCTTCTATATGGTATTAAAAATTTACAATTATCTAAAAATGGAGTTCTAATTTTAGTTTCATCTATTATTTTAAAATTTAAATTATTCTCCTCACAAAATAATTTAGCTGCATTAAATTTGTTTCTATATTTCCTTTTATGTTTCTCTAAATCATTTCTATACTTTATTTCTATAATTTCATCTTTTCTCCCATCTATATATTTCACATAAAAGTCTGGAACATAATAACTTTTTTTAGAGTTTACTGTAAAGTATATTTTCATGGGTTGCTCACAATAAGTTGAAACAGCTGAGTCAAATTCTAAGAGATTTATATAATCCCTCTCTAAAGATGATTCAAAAGATACCAAATCATTTGTTTTTAAACTTGAAATATTCCCCGATAAACTGAAATTTTTCAACCCTATTTCTCGTACTTTTTTCAAACTTATTATCGCTTCTTCTGTTAAAAATGAATAAAACTCATCATCAAGATAAGAATTTATCATTTTCTTTTGTAAAAATTCACTAATTTTTATAGTGTTTTTTATCATATAGTTCTAAATTTCACAGGTGGACAATATCCACAACCCGGTGAAATATCTCTTGCTCATAATGGTGTACTTTTTTTAGATGAACTTCCGGAATTTAAAAGAACAGTATTAGAAGTCATGCGACAACCTTTAGAAGATAGAGAAGTTACCATTTCACGAGCTAAATTTACCGTTAATTATCCGTGTAGTTTTATGTTAGTTGCCAGTATGAATCCAAGCCCGTCTGGCTATTTTAATGATCCTGATTCTCCTATTACTTCTTCACCAACAGAAATGCAACGTTATTTAAACAAAATATCAGGACCTTTATTAGACAGAATTGATATTCACATAGAGGTTACTCCCGTGCCTTTTGATAAGCTTTCAGATGACAGAAAAAGCGAAAGTAGTGTTGATATTAGAAAAAGAGTAATTAAAGCTCGCGAAACACAATCATTAAGATTTAGTGATTTAAATACCATACACTACAATGCGCAAATGAATGTAAAACACATTAAAGAGTTTTGTAAGCTATCAACGGAAAGTAAAAGTCTGTTAAAAACAGCTATGGAAAAACTAAACCTTTCTGCCAGAGCTTATGATAGAATTTTAAAGGTATCCAGAACTATTGCTGATCTTGACTCCAGTAAAGATATACAACCTCAGCACATTTCTGAAGCCATACAGTATAGAAGTTTAGACAGAGAAGGTTGGTTAAGTTAAATATGCCTATAAAGGTATTTTTCAGCGTTAAAAACAATATAAAAAGTAATTATACGTTAAAAATATTTTGTATTCATTATTATTCATTACTTTAGTCCACCGCTAAAACATTAATTAAACCGAAATGAAAAAACTAATTTATTTAAGCTTAGCTTGTTTAGCTATAGTTTCATGTAAACAAGAACCTAAAAATTACGTTACTTTTTCAGGAAAAATTACAAATAAAAACTCAGACTCAATAGTTGTTTCTAATCGTCAATTAGGATTTAAAAGAGTTATCAAAGTTGACGAAAATGGTAATTTTAAAGATACTTTAAATGTTAAAAATGGTATTTATACTATTTATGACGGAGCAGAGCAAACACCTGTTTTCTTAAGAAACGGAGATGAAATTAACATGACCATCGATACAAAGCAGTTTGATGAAACTGTTACGTATGCCGGTAAAGGTTCTGACGAAAGTAACTTCTTAGCTAAATCTGCTTTAGCACAAGAAGCCTTCTTTAGTGACGAAGGCCTTTTTGATCTTTCTAAAGAAGATTTTGATGCAAAAATTAATTCATATGTAGATGGTTTTAAAACGAGAATTGGAGAAAAACAATTAGACTCTGTTTTTACTAAAAATCAACATGAAGGAATTGAAGGACTTAAACAATATTTATATCAAAACTACGAAGTAAAAGCCTACATGGCCAAAAACTTAGCTAAAGGTTTAGATTCTCCAAAATTTGAAGGATATGAAAATCATAAAGGAGGTACTACATCTTTAGATGATTTAAAAGGTAAATATGTATATATTGATGTTTGGGCTACTTGGTGTCAACCATGTAAAAATGAAATACCTCACCTTAAAAAAGTTGAAGAGCAATTTCATGACAAAAACATTGAGTTTGTTAGTATTTCAGTTGATCAACCTAAAGATTATGAAACTTGGAAACAAATGGTTGCTGAAAAAGAGTTAGGAGGTATTCAACTAATTGCTGATAATAACTGGACTTCAAAGTTTGTACAAGATTACAAAATAAACGGAATTCCTCGTTTTATACTTATTGATACTGAGGGTAAAATCATTAGTCCAGATGCACCTAGACCATCTGATCCTAAATTGACAGAATTATTAACTTCATTAAACTTATAATAAAAGTTTAATCATAAATAATACTGAGGGCTCACAAAAATGAGCCCTTTTTGTTTGTTTTAATTAATCATTTTTTAGATTAATTAAAAATAATATATTTGCACCATGGAATTTTGTACAAAAAGTTTTCACTATAAATTAGTTTATACTAAACGAAACGCCTATCAACTTGATTTAGGCTTCAAGGTTATTGATTTAACTTTTTGTCAGTTATTATCATTTAGAAAAAAAATAATAGAATACTCAACTTATGAGGCTATCGAAACCATTTTAAATGAAGATAATTTTATTTTACTTTTTGTAGCAGATAACAAACACTTGTTATTCTTAAACATTCCTCAAATATTAGAATTAAAAAACTTAGTACTTTCTGTTTTTGAACAATCTACATCTACAACAGTAGCGTAACTAACGGTTACTAAGACTACTTTTAAATTAGACCTCCTTCTATTTTTAGGCTTTTTAAATCCGTATCTTTACTACTACAATCATCAAAAAACACTAGTAATATGAAAACTGCAATACGAAGAGACATGATTTTACATGTTGAAGTTGTTGATTTATTAAATCAGCAAATTATGATGGAACAGAGAGCTTCTTCGAAATATTTAGCCATGGCTTCTTGGTGTGATCAACGAGAGCTTAGAAACAGTGCTACATATTTTTACAATCAGGCAGAAGAAGAAAGAACCCATATGATGAAAATTTTCAAATTCATTAATGATAACGGAGGTAGTGCTTTATCGCCTACGATAACAGAAGTTCCACATGAATTTGAAAGCTTACGTGATACTTTTGAGGCTTCTTTAGACGCTGAAATTGAAGTTACGCAGTCTATTCATCACGTATTTAAAAAGGCTCGTCAGGTAGGAGATTTTACCTCTGAATTATTCTTACAATGGTTTGTTACTGAACAAGCTGAAGAAGAAGAGAAAGTAAGAGATATCTTAGATTTAATTGATTTAATGGACGATATGCCTCTAAAAATGATTGATGAGCGTATTCCAACTGAATAAACTTTTACACATAAAATAGAAAATCCCGTAACTAAGTTATGGGGTTTTTATTTATCCCTTCTTTTATATAAGTGTTTTTTTACTTTCTTTGTTATATATTTTAGAAATAAGTTAATTCTAAAAACTTAATAGAAAAATTTTATTTAATCTCGCCAACTATGAAAAAGAAGCTATACTACATTATCGTGTTTTTATTCAGTTTTCTTCTAAATGCACAAAACAACAATGATTGTTGGACACTAATTAACAATGGTATTGATATTTATAATGGTCAATATAACAACAATGAGTACCCTGGTTATCATGACCCCGAAACAACTAGTTTAGAAGAGATTAGTGGTGGTTTCTTAACAACAGGCCAATACAATAGGCAAACTTTTGACTCAAATGATAATAATGTTTACAACAATTTAAAAGATAAAGATGGAAGTTATTTAACAAAGCACGACTATAACGGAAATCTTAAATGGATTGTATACACTGAAAAAAACATTAATTCATATAGAGATGTAATGTTTGGATCTGTAGAAGACAAAGAAGGTAATATATATGTTATTGGAGATTCTAGAGGTGTGTTTTTTGATTCTAAAGGAACTAAAATAAATTTTGGCTCCAACTCTTCTTCAAACTTCATCGCTAAACTAGATAAAAATGGAGAATTTTTATGGTATATATTTATTGAAAATATATTTAGTAAAAGAATAAATATAGATAATGAGGGTAATATTTTATTAAGCGGAGATGCTAATATTTACGAAAACAACAAATTTAACTTCTATTTTAACGGAACTGTAACTGATAAATTACCAAATTTTGAGGCTATGGGAAATGATCGTAATTATGTTAATCGCTGTCTATTAAAATTAAACCCTGAAGGAAAATTATTATGGTATACTGGTATTAAAACTTCTGGACCAAATAGTGAATTTTTAATAGACCTAGGAAGTGATAAAAACAATAATATTTATGTAACTGGTTATTGTAGTTCCAATGCAGAAATATATTCAGCAGGAATGACTAACAACCCAAACATTATCACTTGGAGTAGTTACCCTACAAAAACATTCTTAATAAAGTTTGATAAAAATGGACAATTTTTATGGAAGGTAAAAAGTCTTTTAAATGATCCCGTGAGTAATGGTGTACGAGCTTGGTCTATGGCAGTAGATGACCAAGGTAACTCATACATATCTGGCTCTAACGATGCACATTATGATAATTCTCCTCATCAGGTTTTTGAAAACACTGATGGCTCAATAACTTCAGAAAAAGTAGGTACACTTTTTATTGCTAAAGTAAATACTAATGGAATTTGTGAATGGATTAAAGGCGCAACACATTCTTATTCTGGCACTGGATATAAAATTATAAAATCTAATAATGAAATTATCACGGTTGGTACAGTAAGAAATTTTGGCTCTATATCTACCGAAGTGGAATTTTTAAGTACTAATGGAAAAAACATTAAAGCTTCTTTTTATATTAACGACTATTTTTTAGCCATTTATGATCTTGAAGGAAACATAAAACGCCTTATTAGTAACGGAATTAATAATCAAAGTTTTTTTTATCAAGATAGGATAAGTGGTTTTTTTAAAGACACTAATGACAACTATTATATAAGCAGAAATATAGGCTTTTATATTAATGGTTCTGAAAATTATGAAAATTTTGGTCATATCATTAACAAAAAAAGCACAAATGGAATAGATGGTACAATTACAAAATTTAATGAAAGCTGTGGTATAATTATAGGTAATTCAATTAATCAAAACATACCTGATTTATCTTTTTGTGATAACACTTCTTTTGGGACAGATACCGACGGTATTATTAAACTTGATTTAACACAAAATCAAGATGAAATTTTAATTAATGGACCTTTATCAGATTATCAAATATCATATTATAAAGATGTAGACTTAACAAGCGAAATTTCTAACCCTAAAGAGTATAAAAATTCTGTTCGTAAAGAAACTATTTATGTAAAAGTAAAACACTTATCTGACCCATCAAAATCTGGAGAAACATCATTTATTATTGAAATAAATGAATTGCCAAACATAGAACCTTCTGTTTTATTAAAACAATGCGACAATATTGATTTAAATGGGTTTACTAATTTCAACTTAAACGAAGCTAAATCTAAAATAACTTTAAATCATGAAGATTATACAATCACTTTTTTTAAAGAAAAAACTTTAGCAGAAAACAATCTGACTCCTATATCTAATACTTCTGCATATACCAACCAAACTATTAGTAATGATAAAGTATGGGCAAGAGTTGAAAACAACTATGGTTGTTATAAATTAAGTGAAGTAAACTTAATAGTTTCAACAACCCAAATCCCTGCTACTTTTTCAAAAATATTTTATAAATGTGATGATGGAATAGACACTAAAGATGGAGTAGCAACTTTTGATTTTAGCTCAGTTTCTCAAGAAATAAAAGACTTATTCCCTTCTAGTCAACAACTAATTATTAAATATTATAAAAGTGAAACAGATGCCTCATCCGAATTCAATGAAATAACAGATATCACAAATTATCAAAATATTAATTCTCCAAATAAACAAGATATTTATGTCAGAGTTGATAGTGAATTGAATAATGATTGTTTAGGTCTTGGACATTATATAACACTAAATGTTGAGAAAATGCCTATTGCTAATGCAGTAACTATAAATCCGGAATGTGATAATGATAGTGATGGAATATTTGATTTTGACACCTCTTCAATTCAAAACACAATTATTGGTAATCAAACTGATGTAACTGTTAGTTATTTTGATGAAAATAATAATCCTTTACCTAGCCCGTTACCCAACCCTTTTTCAACAACCACACAAACAATTAAGGTAAGGGTAGTTAACACTCTTTCAAAAGACTTAAATGGACAATGCTATGATGAGACTACTATTGATTTTATTGTAAACTCAGTACCTGTTATAAACCCTATCACTATACAAGAACAATGTGATGACGATTTTGATGGAATAGCCTCTTTTGATACTTCTAGTATTGAAAATACAATTTTAGGAACTCAAACAGGAATGGTTGTAAAATACTTTGACAATAATAACACCCCTTTACCTAGTCCACTTCCAAATCCTTTTATAACAAACACACAAACTATAAAAGTAAAAATTGAAAACCCTCAATACACAGGTTGTTTTGATGAAGCAACTATTGATTTCATAGTAAGAGAAAAACCTAATTTTCATCTAGACAGTGAAGCTATTTTTTGTATAAATAGTGCGACTCCTTTAGAGATTAAGGTTAAAAACCCTAATGGTAATTACTCCTATGAATGGAAAGACGCTGAGGGAACATCAATTAGTAACTCTATTAATCTTAAAATTTCTAAAGGAGGCATATATTTTGTGAAAGCTACCACAGAATTTGGATGCGAATCTGAAGTAAAAAGTATTCAAATAAGAGAATCGAATATTGCTAATATTACTATTAATGATTTGGAGATTATAGACGATTCAGATAACAATAGTATTAGAATTAACATACAAAATATTGGATTAGGAAATTATGAATTTAGTTTATTAGATTCTGATTTAAACGTTATATACGATTATCAAGAAACTCCTTTTTTCGACAATTTAAAAGGAGGTCTATATACTATTTTAGTTAATGATATAAATGGTTGTGGGATTCAATCTTTTGAAACTTCTATTATCAGTTATCCTAAATTTTTCACCCCAAATAATGATGGAATTAACGACACTTGGCACATTTTAGGTATTGATAAAAGTTTTTACACTAATGGAGAAGTTCTAATTTTTAATAGATATGGAAAATTAATAAAAAAGCTATCTATAGATGAGGTAGGTTGGGATGGTTTATATCAAGGTACTCAATCACCTTCTAATGATTATTGGTTTAAAGCAAAGCTTATTGACCCAAAAGGTAATATTATACAAAAAAAGGGTAACTTTAGCCTATTAAGAAAATAACAATACTTCAAATCAAAAAAATCCCGCAGTAAAACTGCGGGATTTTTTTATATCTTGATTCTAAAAATCTAAATTCTAGTATCTATAGTGTTCCGGCTTATATGGACCTTCCACCGTTACTCCGATATACTCAGCTTGATCTTCACGTAACTCAGTTAACTCAACACCAATCTTAGCTAAGTGTAATTTTGCTACTTTTTCATCTAAGTGTTTTGGTAACATATACACTTCATTGTTGTAGGCTCCGGCGTTGTTCCACAATTCAATTTGTGCCAACGTTTGGTTGGTAAATGAGTTAGACATTACAAAGCTTGGATGACCGGTAGCACATCCTAAGTTTACTAAACGTCCTTCTGCTAAAATGATAATATCATTTCCTTTTACATTGTATTTATCAACCTGAGGTTTAATTTCAACTTTGGTATTTCCGTAAGTTTTGTTTAACCAAGCCATATCAATCTCATTATCAAAGTGACCAATATTACATACGATAGTTTTATCTTTCATCGCTTCAAAATGCTCAGCACGAACAATATCTTTATTCCCGGTAGTCGTAATTACAATATCAGCATTCCCTACTACGGTTTCTAATTTCTTTACTTCAAAACCGTCCATAGCAGCTTGTAAGGCACAAATAGGATCAATCTCGGTAACGGTAACGATAGAACCTGCTCCACGGAAAGAAGCCGCTGTACCTTTACCTACATCACCATAACCACAAACTACTACTCTTTTACCAGCTAACATAACATCCGTAGCACGACGAATTGCATCTACTGCAGATTCTTTACATCCGTATTTGTTGTCAAACTTCGATTTAGTAACCGAGTCATTTACGTTAATGGCAGGCATAGGTAACGTTCCATTTTTCATACGCTCGTATAAACGGTGAACTCCGGTAGTTGTTTCTTCAGACAATCCTTTAATTCCGTCTACTAAATGCGGATATTTATCAAATACCATATTAGTTAAATCTCCACCATCATCTAAAATCATGTTTAATGGCTTACGATCTTCACCAAAAAACAAGGTTTGTTCAATACACCAATCAAACTCTTCCTCGTTCATTCCTTTCCAAGCATATACAGAAGTTCCGGCAGCAGCAATAGCAGCAGCAGCCTGATCTTGAGTTGAAAAAATATTACATGAACTCCAAGTTACCTCAGCCCCTAACGCTTGTAAAGTTTCAATTAAAACTGCCGTTTGTATGGTCATGTGTAAACAACCTGCAATTCTTGCTCCTTTTAATGGCTGCTCTTCTTTATACTCTTCACGTAAGCTCATTAATCCGGGCATTTCTGCTTCTGCCAATTCAATCTCTTTTCTTCCCCATTCAGCTAAAGAAATATCCTTAACTTTGTGTGGAGTGTATGTAGCTGTTTTTGTGCTCATATTTTTTGTATATTTATTATCAAACTTTTCGAACCGCAAAGGTACGGAATAACTTTTTAACTTATGCCTCTTTACAAAACGGTAATCGTTAACAATAACACTAAAGTCCTGATTTGGAAGATTGATGAATCTTATGAAGACTTATGCTCCGGAATTATCTTAACCGATAATAGCCAATCTCGTGTTGATGGTATGAAGTCTGATTTGCATCAAAGAGGTTTTTTAAGCATTCGTCATTTGCTAAAAGAAGTTGGCTATTCAGACGATGATTTAGTGTATGATGCCTTTGGTAAACCTCATTTGCAAGACGGAAAACATATTTCTATTACGCACTCCTTTACCTTTACCGCTATTATTATTTCTGAAGAAGCTCCTGTAGGAATTGACATTGAAAAACGCCGAGATAAAATTGTAAAAATAGCGCACAAGTTTACCCCTATAGAAGAATATAAATCTATTGCCAATCACGATGCTTTAGTAAGTAAATTAACCATTGTTTGGGGAGCTAAAGAAAGTTTATACAAAATATACGGAAAGAAAAAATTACTGTTCTTGGAAAATATTTATATTGAAGATTTTTCTTTTGAAACCAATGAAACTACTGGTAAAATTTTATACGAAGGTGAAACTTCTGACTATGATATCCATTTCTTAGAAATGGAAGGATTTACTTGTGTGTATGCTTTTTAAATAGAAAAAGGAAAAGAGACAGAAGAAAAAAGAAAGAGCTAAGACCTGAAAATTTTGGTATAAGTTTAGATTAAAAAACATCAAAACAATTACTATGAAAAGATTCTGCCTATTATTTTTAGCCATTATAATTTCAAGTTGTTCAAGACCTTTGTACATAAAAGACAAGTACTTTAATTCTTCTGAAATAGAATTTATAATTGACTCTGACTTAAAAGAATTAGTGTATTTATCTTTAAAACGAGCTGCAGTTATACAGAAAGATATTCCTGATTATCGATTACTATGGAAAAAACATCGGATTTATCTATCTAGTGAATATCATACAGAAGAAAAACATTACCCAACAACATCAGATTGGGAAAAAAATGCTAAAATGCTCCAAGAAAATGAAGTTCCAAATAAAATTGAAAATGTCAGCTTCTGTTTAAAATCAAAAGAAGAATTGCAAAATATAGCTAATAAAACTTGGGAAGATTTTTTACACCTTTCTTTTGAATTTATTAAAATTGAAAAAGACATAGCTACTGTTAAAATTAACAATACTTGGATTGTGAGTAACAAACATCCAAAAACTGTTTATTTAAGTGGAGGTGGTTATATTTTAGTATTTAAAAAAGAAAAAGAAAAGTGGATATTTGATAAGATTCAAAGCAGTTGGATTTCTTAATCTTCGTAACTTTGTTTCTTTTCAATAAAAAAGAACAATGAAAATCTCCGTAGAACTTACCTTAAGTCCGCTTCAAAACGAATTTGAAGCACCTATTATCAATTTTATTAAAAAACTACGTGCTTCCGGATTAACCGTATTAGAAAATCCGCTAAGCACTCAGGTGTATGGCGATTACGATACCGTTATGAATTTGGTGACTACTGAATTAAAAAACACCTTTGAATTGATAGATAACGGGTTGTTATTTATGAAGATTATAAAAACGGACCGTAGCGACTATGAGCCAAACTTTTGATTTTCTTTTCGGTCAGTATGCCGACTATAATCCCATAGATGTTTGGTTAGAGATTATTGCCGTTATTTTTGGGTTTTTATCCGTTTGGTATTCTAAACAGAATAAAATTTGGGTGTTCCCTACCGGAATGATTAGTACCGCTATTTTTGTGTACCTTTTGTTAAAGTGGGAATTGTTGGGCGACATGATGATTAACGGTTACTATTTTATCATGAGTGTGTACGGTTGGTATATTTGGACACGTAAGGTAGATGCCACGCATGTAACGCCTATTTCCAGAACCACGCCTAAAGAGAAAAAATTAAGCGCCCTTATTTTTATAGCTACGTTGTTTTTTGTGTATGCCGTGTACACTGGTTTCGACAAATGGACAAGCTGGACAGCTTATGTAGATACCGTTACCACCGCCGTATTTTTTGTAGGGATGTGGCTCATGGCAAAACGAAAGATAGAAAACTGGGTCTATTGGATTATCGGCGATATTATTTCTGTTCCCCTATACTTTTATAAAGGATTTACCTTTACCAGTTTTCAATATTTAATATTTACCTTTATAGCCATTGCAGGATATTTAGCATGGAAAAAACACTTACACAACGACCTATCAACCTCGTAAAGGTGGTTTTATTCGGACCGGAAAGCACGGGAAAAACAACGCTTTCAAGACAACTGGCACGGTATTACAATACGGTTTGGACACCGGAATATGCTCGTGAATATTTACAGGATAAATGGAACAATGAGCGTAAAACCTGTGAGTCTGAAGATTTGATTCCGATTGCAGAGGGACAAATACGCTTGGAAAATGAGTTGGCTAAAAAAGCCGATAAACTCCTGATTTGCGATACCGATTTATTAGAAACCAAAGTGTATTCTGAAGAGTATTACGGTGGTTTTGTGGATGCGAAGTTAGATGAGGCTGCCATTGCAAACAACTACGACATGTATTTTTTAACCTATATAGACACGCCTTGGGAAGAAGACGATTTACGTGACAGACCCGAACAGCGTTTAGAAATGTTCCAAGCGTTTGAAAAGGCGCTAAAAAAATACAACCGTCCGTATGTGTTGTTAAAAGGAGACAAAGAAACCCGCTTAAAAAAAGCAGTAGCTGTAATTGACGAATTGTTAGCTAAAAAAGAAAACCTATATTCTTTTTCTGACACCCTTACCGATATTGACATGCATTTTATGCATCAATCACCAGACGCTCCTAACTACGATTTGTAAGAATAACTAAACGTCATTCCGAACAAAGTGAGGAATCTCATTAAAAGGAGTAACTACCATTATTAAGATTTAGCTCCGTTAAACCTTGAGATTTCTCACTTACATTTCACTACAGTTCGAAATGATAAGTTACGTCATTGCGATCCCGATATGTCGGGAGAAGCAATCTGTTTATCGAGCAAAAGATAACCACGTCGTTTATTTCGACTCCGCTCAATAACCACGTCGTTATGACGAACCTAAAAACATACCGTCACTACAACTATAGTTAACGTCATTGCGAGTGAAACGAAGCAATCTTCAAATTATGAGTTCTCAACTAAAAGATTTCTCAGTCGTAACCTCCTTCGAAATGACAGTTATTAATTATTATAATAAAACAAAACAAACGTCATTTCGACCGGAGGGAGAAATCTCATCAAGGGAGGCTTGATACTATTTTTTAGAGTATCCAACACCTAACTCTGAGATTTAGCTCCGCTGAACCTTGCGGTTTCTCAGTCGTAACCTCCTTCGTAATGACGGTTATTAAGCCCCCTTTACAAACAGTAATAGATTCCCTATATTTGAGACATTCATTCAAAGTCATGAACAAAGAACAACTATTAAAAGAACTCAACTTTAAAGCCGTACGAAGCTCGGGTGCGGGCGGACAGCATGTAAACAAGGTTTCTTCTAAAGTAGAATTGACCTTTGCCATTGAAAACTCTGAAGGACTCACGGATGAGGAAAAACAATTGTTACTTAAAAGCCTTAACTCCCGACTTTCTAAAGACAATTTATTAACCCTAAGCTCTCAAGAAAGTCGCTCTCAACACCGCAATAAAGAACTGGTTATTGAACGCTTTTTTAACCTTTTGGAAGAAGCCTTGGTAGTTCCTAAAGTACGCAAAGCTACCAAACCTAAAAAAGCAGCCGTTGCCAAACGGTTGGACACCAAAAAACAACAGGCCGAAAAAAAAGAAAACCGAAAAAAGTTTCGGTTTTAGGATAGCTCTTAATTTTGCAAGATGTTACTACAGTTTTTCATTCACATCTTGCTTTCCTACAATTGCCATAATCTCAACAATGTGTCCATTCATTTTATAGTAAATACTGTCAACTCCGCAAACGCAACGCCTGTAGCCTTTTTTTATATAGTCAACCGACTCGAAAGAAAAGGGTTGTTTGGCAATAACATCAAAATAGTTAAAAAACGAATTGAAATAAGTATCTGCTTGGGCTACCCCAAATTTTTTGACTCCGTAATGGTGAATTCTAATTAGGTCGTTTTTAGCCTCATTACTTAATCGGTAATTAGCCATGTAACAAAGACTTCGATTGTGCTAAAATGGTTGCTTTACTGTCGCTGGTAAACCCGCTATTTTCGGCTTTTTCAAGTTTAGCGCGAATCCAGTCTATTTCGATTTGTTGCTTTCGAGCTTGTCGGATCAAATCATTTACCAATTCACTTTTACTTGCGTACTCTTTGGTATCTACTTGGGCTTTTAGCCATTCGTCATTCGGTTCCGTTAAGGAAATACTTTGCCTTGCCATAATTTTTATTTTGATGTAAATATACACCAAAAACGAATCACTTCAAAATTATTCGAAAGCAGCGGTTGCCAAACGATTGGATGCCAAAAAACAACAGGCCGAAAAAAGAAAACCGAAAAAAGTTTCGGTTTTAGGATATATCTCTGTTTTTACACTTAAGAAGTAGTAAGCCAAACACATATTTAATCTGTGTTTTCTTTAGTTCTGTTTTCGTTTTTTAATTCTAATTGTATTGAGGCTAAAGACTCTTGACTTAATGAACTTACACACGAGAAAGCTCTAGTTTGTAACTCTTCAAGTTTTTTTTGTAATTCCTGAACTCTTTTTAAATTTTCTCTTGCATACTTACGCCTCTTAAGTGTTTTCAAATTCAAATTAATAATAAAAATTGAAGACATTACTGCTGACATAGCAGCACTAATAGCGACGCCTGAATCACCTCTTATAGCGTGCCAGCCATTATTAAAAATTCCAATTCCGTATTCCATTAAAGTCAATGCAGAATTAGCAACTTCAAATGTATAATCTGTCGCAGTTTGTAAAAGATCTAACGATTTTCTGGAGTAATTTGATTTCTCTTTTTTATCACTTGCATTGTCTCTTGAAACTCTTAACCTTACTACTTGTTCAAAATCTCTGGCATCCTTTTCAAAAAGCTCTTTTAATTTTGGAACTATATTTTCTTCAACTTGTTTGCAGATAAATTTAAATTGCACATGATGCACAGAACATTCTTGCTTAGTTAAACTTATAGAACAAACCGTATATATCATTTTAGAAGATAGTAATGCAAGTAAAGCTGCAGCACTTCCAGAACCAGGAGAAGCTTTCCCAGCTCCAAAATCATTTAATAATTGATTAGCGGGTCTTGCTAAAAGTTTTTCTTCTTCATCATTAAACAGCTCTTTTTTTGTTTGTGATTTCATATTAAATTCTACTATTCTCTTTTAATAAGCAACATTTTTGTGTAAGATTTTAGTTGCAGGGTTTAAGAAACTAATTTTTTACTAATTATGTATATAGCAACAATGAATAACACATATTGTCTACATCTAATTTTTAATCAGAATAATTTTGTTTGATGCTCAATTTTAGGATGAAAAGTTCCAATAATCATAAATGGATTATGAGATACATAGTGATGTACCTGTGAAGTTCCCAAAAATAAATACAAGTCTTTTGTCATAGCTAAATCATCAAAGTACTTTTTTCTTACATCGTCAACTGCTTTCAATTCATTCCCTTCATACTTTGCTAATTGCCGCCAATACAAAGCTCCAATTTCCCAATCTTCAATCATCATTCGACTTTCTTTACCTTCATCATCTTCTATAACATACGTAAACTTATATGGCAACTTATTTACTACTTCAAATGGATCTTCAGGATGCTCAAATAAGTTCCCTTGTTCTCTTTGAGCTTTCAATTTTTCGATTTTCTTTTTATCCCAATTTCTATCAACTTCTTTAGCTATAAAATCTTTAATTTTTGTAGGTTTAAAAACAGCCAATGAAGTGCAAATTTTTTTATTTTTTGCTTCGGCAATTAATTCAGTAAGGTTTCTATATACTTTATTAAGAACAGCTTTTTTTCGCAAATACCAATTTCCAGTAGTATCTATATATTCAATAATTTTTATTTCACTATCCATTGAATATGGTCTATAGCTTTCTGGTCTAAAATCACTTGTATTTTTGACCAAATCTATTTCAATCCACTCATATTTTCGGTATTGTTGTGAATAGTCTTTTTTTCGAAATGGAACTGGATAAATACGAATCCATTTACCATCTTCTGTAAATCCTGCTGTACAAACTAACTCATCATATTTTCCTGAAATTGCTGGATACGTTTTAACTGTTATAAGAACCTTTGTTTTTGCCATAAATTATATATGTTCAACAACTAAATCAGGCTCTATTGATTTTAATGATTCTGCTAATGGCAACCTATGGCATTGACAAATATTTGATTCAAAGCAAGTAAGTGCTATTCTATTATATTCATTTAATAGACTTATGATTTCTTGTTGTTGGGTTGATGTCTCTTTTAACGTTGTATTTTTATAACTCTCAAAAAGGATATCATAATCTTCTTGCTTTTCAAGAGCTTGTCTTTGATTTGAATTTATTCCAACTTCTGGAATGTGTATATATTTAATACCTAAACTCTCACAAAATCTTTTTAAGAGAGTTTTACTAAATCCATATTTCATACTCAATGGATTTTTTCTAACATCAACCAAAAGTTTGATATTATTTTTCAATAGTTTATTAAAATATTTTTCTAAACTTATTCCTTCATAACCAATTGTAAAAACTGATTTTTTATTCTCATTTGGAATACTATTTAAAACTCTATTATAATATTCATCATTCAAAATTCTTTCAGCTATTGTACTATTAATTGCATAATATGGAAAATTAATGTAGGTGTGCCTTACTAAATTTTCATTTTCCATATTACCATATCTTTCAATAGTTTCAGTTAATAGTACTCTATCTTTAGACTTGAGCATTGATAAATAATCTTTTAAGTCAACTTTTGTGTAACCCTTTTCTGATTCAGACAAGTATTCCTTTTTTATCATAGTTACTAAATCAGCACCAGCTGAAAAAGAGTAACATCCATATTTATATGGAACAAATTCGTACTCAGGTTTTTGTTTCCTTTGACTATATAAAAAGAGTAACTTTTGTAATTTAGTTTTTTCAATACTTCCGTTACAAAGCTGTAGTAATGATAATATTATTTTTCTTCTATAAAACATTCTGCAAAGTTACTATTTAAAAAATGTCTATTGAATTAATCTAGTTTTTTATATCACTACCAACTCGTTAAATCTTAATAAATTTTCATTTTACCTAATTATCTGAATAATAAAAGTCTTGTTATTTTAAAATTTCTTTTAATAGTTTGAATATAAATGACTGACACAAGTCCCACAAACTTTTCTACCTTTTTTTGCACTTTTAATTCTAGCTTCAACTTCATCATTACAGGTAAAAATGTTTCCTTGGCTTTGAGTTTTTTGCATTTTTCCACAAATAGAAGTGCTATTCGAGGTACAACCTTCAGAGGTCATTATTCCTTTGAAGATATGTAATTCCTTAGTGTTTTTTTTCTCCTTTAAAGTATATGCATCCATATTTATTTAATTTAGTTAGAACCTTCATCTCCAAACTACCATCAATTCTATCTAGTTATTTTATACTAAAAGTTCAATCATTTTCTATAATCCCCGTAAACCTAAAAAAACAATCTCATATATTCTTACGGAATCCCGTAACCTCCTCTATTTTAACCACAAAAGTTAATTTATCAATCATTAATGATTTCTTATATCACAAATATGGAGACTATTCAATGAAGTGTGTCATAAATCCTAAAAAAATAATAGATTTATGGATATGCAAGACAAAAGATTTGATTACGAGAGTTTTAAAGCAAGAGCTATAGCAGACTTACAATCTGGTAAAGAGTTAAGTGGATTAGATGGTGTTTTACAGCCTCTCCTAAAGGATTTTTTAGAGAGCGCTTTAGAAGGAGAACTTACTTCTCACTTATCAAAAAACACTTCAAAAAATCGCCGCAATGGTAAGGGGAAGAAACGGGTGAAGACCTCCTATGGTGCTGTGGAGATTATTACTCCAAGAGATAGAGATGGTAGTTTTACACCAAAGCTAATAGGAAAAAGGGAAACTGTTCTAGGAGAAGCATTAGAGAATAAAATCTTGTCTTTATATGCTAAAGGCTCTAGTTATAGTCAAATTCAAGAACATTTGTTAGAACTCTATGGTTTGGATATTTCAGTAGGAAAACTAACGGCTATAACTGATACTATTATCCCTAAATTAAAACAATGGGAGAGCAAACGTTTACATACTTTTTATCCCATAGTTTGGTTGGATGCTATTCATTTTAAGGTAAGAGAGGATCATCGAGTAAGCAGTAAAGCTGTTTATGTAGTTTTAGCTTTAAATACTCAAGGAGTAAAAGAACTTTTAGGTTTATATATTTCAGACCAGGAAGGGGCTGGTTTTTGGTTAGAAGTTCTCTCAGATATACAAAGCAGAGGAGTTGAAGATATTTTAATTACCTGTACTGATAACCTTAAAGGCTTTTCAGAGGCTATTGAAACAGTATTTCCCAAGACAAACATTCAGAAGTGTATTATTCATCAAATACGTAATTCTAAGCGCTTTTTAGCCCGAAAAGATAGAACAAAATTTAATGAGGATTTAAAAGCTATCTATAAAGCTGTAAATCTTACAGAAGCTCAGGTAGCTTTAGATGATTTTGATAAAAAATGGAATAAAAAATATCCGTTAGCTGTAAAATCATGGAGAAAAAATTGGAGTGAACTAACCCATTTCTTTGAATATTCTAAATACATAAGAAAGTTAATGTATACTACTAATATTGTAGAAGGGTTTAATAGACAAATTAGAAAAACAACTAAAACTAAAGGTGTTTTTACCAATCAAATGGCTTTGATGAAATTGGTGTATCTAACTCAAAATGATATTACTAAAAAATGGGTAAATCCAACCAACTATTGGAATAGAATAAAACAAGAATTAATTATTAAATTTGGAGATAGGTTTATCGAAGAATAAAAAAAAATTGACACACTTTATTGAATACTCCCCAAATATGGGTCGCTAATAGTACGGCACAGGACTTTGATATCACGGCACGCTCCCTTAACACCACGGCACGGGACTTTGATACCTCGGCATGCTCCTTTAACATCACGGCGAAGGACTTTGATACCACGGCACGCTCCCTTAACACCACGGCACGGGACTTTGATACCACGGCACGCTCCGTTAACATCACGGCGCAGGACTTTGAGACCACGGCATGCTCCGTTAACATCACGGCACAGGACTTTGATACCACGGCAGTGCGTATGCTAACAAAATTCTAATCGTTACTAGCTATGGTTATTGGGGTATTCTTAACTCAGGGTAAATGCTATACACTACTCTTGTTACCTATATTAGCGGTACAACTCTTGGCAGCAACTATATAATATTTTCCAAGCCATTTTTCTTTTTCCTTTGATGAAAAAGAAACAAAAAATCTAGTCTTAACCAACCTGCGCTCAAAAATAATCATCCTCGAACCTAAATTAAAATAACTCGCTACCGCTCAAACAGATTTTAATTTTAACGGTTCTTGCGGTGTTATTTTTGGCTTGTATGCTTATGACAGGATGCTTTTTAGAGTCTCGTCAATCAAAATAATTTGTCTTTTCATAACTCTATTGTTCACATCACATTTACTTATCTTTTTTTTGTCTATTGTCTTGAACTAAAAACACAAGAAAAAAACATTCTCCTGAGAGTCTGCTTGTTAAAAAAAAGCAAAAATTAACCATCGTATTTGTTTTTTAACTTCTAATAGCATAGTTTAGAACCTGTTAAGAAAAAGAAAACAACAAAATGCTATGGTTGTATTGCTAAATTCATCTCAATTTTTATAAGCTTATTTGGTACAGAAATTATCTTGCTACCATACACTTATTGTTTCTGATTCTTAGCTAAGGAGTGGTTTTTATGCCCCCTTAAAACAATATGTATAACTAAAATAAAATGAACATGGAAACAGTAAGAAAATTCAAAGGATCTGATGCTTTTTTAGCGGAAAGTGCACGAACAATTTACCAGTTATTTTTGCAAGATTTGCCTCAATTTACTGCATTTAATGCGCGGTTTACACCGGAGTATGCGGCTACGTTTTTAAGTCAGATTGATGCGGCAGATACCGTAGTAACCGATGTAAGCACTTTGGCTAAACAGGGAGTGGAAACGCAAAAAGTGTTGATAGGCATGCAAGAAGCAAGTCGTGTATATAACCGTATTAAAAGCCATGCCGCGTGGGCTTTTCCTAATAACCCGGCGGTGTTAAAGGAGTTTACTACAGGGTATAGAGGTGCGAGTAAGAATCAGCCTAAAATGTTGGTGTTTTTAGAAACCTTAGAAAAGGTAGTTACTAATTATTTGGATGATTTAACCGACGTAACCAAAGGTGGTATGCCTGCGGCTATTGCTGCAGAACTGGCAACAATAAAGGAAACGTTAAAAGGTGCCAATACACAACAGGAAGTGTACAAAAAACAGCGTTTGGTAATTACTCAAGATCGTATCAACGCTTTAAATGATTGTTATGCAACGCTTGTGCAAATTTGTAATATAGCGCAGTTGGTTTTTGCCAACGAGCCTGCAAAAAGAGCACAGTATACCTATCGTCCTACCACAAGCAGTACTACGGTTACCGATTTTGTAGGGCAAGTAGCGCCTAATGAAACCAAGGTGATTACCTCTATCTCCTACAACAAAGATCATTTTATCGGTTTTGAAAACAGAGGGGAAACAATTTTACAGTTTGATATTAGTACCGACGAGGTTACACTGGAAGGAAATATGGTGGAACTGGAAAGTGGTGCTATTAACAATCAGCCTATGGAATGGTTACTAGCGGATGTTACCAACGGTACCAAAGTGAATATTTTGGTGTACAATCCGTCGACCACCTCAACAGGAAGTTATTGGGTAAGTACGGATGTGTAAGAATGATTTTCTATAAAAAGAAACGAACGTCATTACAAAGAAGGCACGACTGGAGTAATCTGTTTATTTTGAACTATAAACGTAAAGATTACTTCATTTCATTCGTAATGACGTTTTTTTGTGTGATTATGTACATTCATTTTAGTTTACGCACTTTATGTATTTTTAATAGGAGTTCATGAACCTTCGATTTCTTTGGACAAGCAAAGAAATCGAACCAAAATAAAGGCCACTTTTTCAACTTCTTAGCACAAGTTTTGTTAATATCGAAAGCACGTATAGTTACCAAACCTAAAAAAGCAACACTTCGAAAAAAGTTTCGATTGTATCGAGTCATTTTATTGCTTTTACTAAAAACACTAGTTAATATTTTTAGTAACATCAAACAATAAAAAAACCCACTTAAAAAAGTAGGCTTTACTTATATTTATTAATACATTTTTTGTTTTGTTCTTATTCTTTTGCTAATTTAAAAGCAATAGTAAGTTCTTTTCTAAATACTTTTGCATCCCTTTCACTACGAATAGCTTTAGATAAATTATCATTAACCATTCTAGAAGAGCTTTTAGCAATAGAATTAGAAGTACTACCTTTAGCTAAAGCTTTAAGGTTAGTAATCTTATTTTGAACTGTTTGTCTCATATCACAAAGATAATAATATATTTTAATTATTTAAAGAAAACATGTAATACCTATATAAATCTTTTGGGCTTCTATTTAAATCAAAAGGTTCAGGTCTTGGTTTAAATAAGGGTATTCCGTCACTATCCCTTTCAATATCTGTGCCATTTCTTAAAAGTTTAACATACCAATCAACTCCTACAGTAACAATCGTATCAGAAAGACTATTATAATTATACCTAAACATTCTATGATATAAGTTCGCTCTAATTTCATTAGAACCATCTATTCCTATAAAATAATTTTCATCCCTATTATTTTCTAAAAATGTAATTGCAAATAAAAGCACTGTTGAAAATACTTTATTAACATTTCGATGAGATAAAATAATTTCATCATCAATTTCATTATCATCTCCTAAAGGCCCAAACGCTAGATTATATACATCTGGTAATAATGGATCAGGATGTTTACTAATTAAAACGTGTAGTTCCACTATGGCTTCATTTTTCAACTCAGAATTAAATGTAAACCTACTTAAATCTTCACTAGCTGAATTAGCATCAAATGTATCGTCTAAATCAATTTTAATCATAGATTTATTTTAATTTATAGAGGAATATTCCCATGTTTTCTATTAGGTCGTTCTACCTTTTTTCCTTCTAACATCGCAAAGGCTTTGATGAGTTTTCTACGGGTTTCTTCTGGTAAAATTACCTCATCTATAAAGCCACGTGCTGCAGCTCGGTACGGATTTGCAAACTTATCAGCATACTCGGCTTCTTTTTCGGCTAGTTTTGCTTCATGATCGTCTGCTTCCGCAATTTCCTTTTTAAAGATAATCTCACTCGCTCCTTTCGCTCCCATTACCGCAATTTCTGCACTAGGCCATGCAAAGTTCATATCGGCGCCAATATGTTTTGAGTTCATTACGTCATAGGCACCACCATAGGCTTTACGGGTAATTACACTGACTCTTGGCACGGTAGCTTCACTTAACGCATATAATAATTTTGCTCCGTTGGTAATAATGGCGTTCCATTCTTGGTCAGTTCCCGGTAAAAAGCCCGGTACATCTACCAATACCAATAACGGAATATTAAAGCAATCGCAAAAACGCGTAAATCGTGCTGCTTTTTTAGAACTGTTTACATCCAAACATCCAGCTAAACTCATGGGTTGGTTGGCAACAATTCCAACACTTCTTCCTCCTAAACGTGCAAATCCAACCACCATATTATCGGCATACTCTTTATGGATTTCAAAAAACGAATCTGCATCGGCAATACCATCAATCACCGCTCGCATATCGTAGGGCTTGTTAGCATTATCAGGAACAATATTCGCTAACTCTTCACGGAATTCATCCCCTAATTCAAACGGTAATTTTGCTGTAGTTTCTTGATTGTTCTGTGGCATGTAACTCAACAAGGTTTTGATATCTTCCAAACATTGTACATCGTTTGCCGCCGTTAAATGCGTTACTCCCGATTTGGTTGCATGGGTACTTGCACCTCCTAACTCTTCAGAGGTAACCTCTTCATTGGTTACTGTTTTTACCACGTTAGGTCCCGTAACAAACATATAACTCGAATTCTCTACCATGATGGTAAAATCGGTCATGGCTGGTGAATATACCGCACCTCCCGCACAAGGTCCCATAATCGCAGAAATTTGTGGAATCACACCCGATGCTTGTACATTACGATAAAAAATATCGGCATAGCCTCCTAAGGAACGTACGCCTTCCTGAATACGCGCTCCACCAGAATCATTCAACCCGATTAAAGGCGCGCCTACCTTTACCGCTAAATCCATAATCTTACAGATTTTTTCGGCATGGGTTTCCGATAACGAACCTCCAAACACAGTAAAATCTTGTGCAAATACGTACACTAAGCGTCCGTTTACCGTTCCGTATCCGGTAACCACTCCGTCTCCGTAAAATTTCTGATTCTCCATGCCAAAATCGGTCGTTCTATGCGTTACCAGAATCCCAACTTCTTCAAAAGACCCTTCATCTAAGAAATAATCAATACGTTCACGGGCGGTTAATTTTCCCTTTTGATGGTGTTTATCAATACGTTTTTGTCCGCCTCCTAGTTTGGCTTCTGCTATTTTATCTTGTAATGTTGCTATTTTAGCTTTCATTTTTATTCTTTTTGGGCGTTCCCCTTCGGGTCGGGCTTTACGCTATATCTTTTATTGGTTCTCGATACTTGCTCCGCAAACTCGAACTGACAACAAAAGGATGCCGCTTCAATCCCTAACGCAAATTGTTTTTTAAATATGTTACTATTTCATCAGAAACCTGAATCATTTCTGTTTCTATTTGTTCTGTTAATATATTCAGATTGTTAAAATCAGGATTGGCAACTAAAACCGCCTCTATAATAGAATATTTAGGCATTTCCTTTCTGTCTTTATTCCATTTGGCAGACCTTAACAATTCCCAATACTCCTTTTGAATAGGAAGGGTATTTCCTAAAAGCCACACTTCAAACCTCATTTCTACGTGGTTTAATACCAGTCCAAATTTTAGCTTTTTGCTTTTTAAAAAATCGTTGGAATAATAAAAGTAGGTATAGTCCATATATCCATGAAGAATTCCGGTAAAAGAGTATTGATCAGAAAGACTCTTCATAAAGTCTGTTCTTAATTTCATAACAAATTTCACCAATTCATTATAGGCAATTAATATATCTCCTTTATGAAGTTGCTCTTTATACACTGCAACATACTCATTTAAACTCTTCATATTTAACTATCTAACACAGATTATACATTTTTAAATTACGAATTATCAATTTTCAAAAACCTATAATACGACCACTTAACAGGTTTTTAATATACGTTGCTCTTTTAAATACTGCTGTAAGGCAACTTGTGCAGCAATCTTTGCTTCCTTTTCATATCCTGCTTCTAACAACTCAGGGGTATAGTATTTTTTTACAAAATGGGTATCAAAATTTCCTGAGGTAAAGGCTTCATGTTCGCAAACAAACTTTCCAAACGGCAACGTAGTTTCTATTCCTTTTACTTTATAGCCACTAATGGCTTGTTTCATCACTTCAATGGCTTCTTCACGTGTATTTCCATAGGTAATGAGTTTCGCTATCATCGGATCGTAATAAATAGGAATTTCCATGCCTTCTTCAAAACCATCATCTACACGAATATTTGCTCCTTGTGGATGTTGATACACTTCCAACACGCCAATACTGGGTGCAAAATTGTCTAACGGATCTTCGGCATATACCCGTAATTCTAGCGCATGTCCGTTAATTTGTAAATCCTCTTGAGTAAACGACAACTCCTCTCCTCTGGCTATTTTTATCTGCTGCTCTACCAAATCTATTCCTGTAATGAGTTCGGTAACTGGGTGCTCTACTTGCAAGCGTGTATTCATTTCTAAAAAGTAGAAGTTCTTGTTTTCATCCAGTAAAAACTCCACCGTTCCTGCCCCTAAATAATCACAAGCTTTCGCTACTCTTACCGCTGCGGCTCCCATCGCTTTTCTAATTTCAGGAGTCAATACACTCGACGGCGCTTCTTCTACTACTTTTTGATGGCGACGTTGTACCGAACATTCACGTTCGAATAAGTGTACTACATTCCCATGAGCATCTGCCAATACCTGAATTTCAATATGGCGTGGTGAGCCTACATATTTTTCTATAAATACAGAACCATCTCCAAAAGCAGATTCCGCCTCTGAAATGGCACGCTGCATTTGTTCTTTAATATCGGCTTCTTTTTCCACCACACGCATTCCTTTTCCACCACCACCTGCTGAGGCTTTGATTAAAATCGGATACCCTATCTCCTTCGCTACTTTCGAGGCATATTCTACATCGGTTACCGCTTCATCAATTCCAGGAACCATGGGAATATCATAGGCTTTCACGGCCTCTTTAGCGGCCAATTTGCTTCCCATTACTTCAATCGCATGGGTTTTTGGTCCTATAAACACAATTCCAGCTTTCGCTACGGCTTCTCCAAAGGCTGCATTTTCACTTAAAAATCCGTATCCCGGGTGAATTCCGTCTACTCCTAACTCCTTCGCTACTTCAATAATTTTATCTCCTAATAAATAGGATTGGTTAGATGGTGCTGGACCAATACACACGGCTTCATCAGCAAAAGTTACGTGTGGTGAGTTTCTATCGGCTTCAGAAAATACCGCTACGGTTTTAATTCCCATTTTTTTGGCGGTACGCATTACACGCAACGCAATTTCTCCTCTGTTTGCTACTAATATCTTCTGCATCTTATTCCATTTCTATTAATACGGTGTTCTTTTCTACTTTATCTCCTGATTGCACGGCTACCGATTTTACTACTCCGTCTCTTGGCGCTTGTAAAGTGTTTTCCATTTTCATGGCTTCTAGCACTAATATTCCGTCGCCTTCCCTTACTTCCTGTCCTACCTCAACATTTACAGAAACAATCAATCCGGGCATCGGTGCCTTAATATCGTTCTCTTTTTTTACAGCAGCTACTTCTAAACCTAACGCATTAATAAGCATATCCAATGCATCAGCAATAGCAACTTCATACGAGTTTCCATTTACCTGAACGGTATATTTCTTTTGATTAAAATCAGACTTTAAAATGGTGGCTTTATAAGATTGATTGTTTTCTAGTACATGATATTGTTGTAACGTTTTAGGAACAATATCTAATTTTTGAATTTCTTCAACGCCAAAGTCAAATTGATAAGTTTCATTTACCTTGGTCTTAAATGTTTTACTCATAAACAACTGGTATTATACAATTATGGATTTTCAATTACGAATTTTAAATGTTTAAACACCTTAATCTTAATTACCTAAAATCGTTTCGTAAGAAATGATGATACATAAGCTATATTATCTCCACTAAAATATTAAAATTACAGTAAATCTAACGAAGAAAAAACATAGAATTAGTTTGTTTGATTGCCAAAAAGACAAAAACACTTTTGTTTTTCAACTTTTTAAAGTAAAATTCGCATTAAAACAGCATATAACATTGTCAATTTAAAAATCTATTCTAATTTTGCCCCGTTCTCATAAAGGGGTGCCTTTTTTGAATTACGAATTATGGAATTACGAATTTGAATTATTAAAATAATTTGTAATTAATCATTTATGATTAAAAGTAGGCTGAGATCATACCCATTGAACCTGGAACAGGTAATGCTGTTTAGGGAAGCGAGCGTATATAAAAGGTCTGATAGACCTTTTTAGCGAGTGCAAAAAGTAAAGCTATGCTTTACGCTAATAATTATTCAATGTTTAATTAAAGAATAATTACCTCTTTTTATTCGATTTTGTTTTTTATAAAATGAGACCGATGTCTTTCAAACAACACTTACAATTTACACAAGTAAAAACTATATTTTTTTTACTCGTTTTATTCGCAACCTTAACTGCAAATGCTCAAACATTTACGCTATCGGGTAAGGTAATTGACAGCAACCAAAAACCTTTAATGGGAGCTACTGTAACTGTTACTAAAAACCAAGGGACTGCCACCAATGCTAATGGTGAATTTCAATTACAACTTACTAAAGACACCTATGTTATTGAAGTTTCACATGTTGGTTTTAAAACTACTTCACAAGAAGTAAACCTTACAAGCAACCAACAAGTTAACATTCAATTAATTTCTGATGAAACCGTGTTAGACGAAGTGTTAGTATCTGCTGTTCGTGTAAAAGCTGATGCTCCTGTAACACACTCAAATCTTACCAAAAAGGAAATTGAAAAACGTAATTTAGGACAGGATATTCCTATCTTGATGAACTACCTTCCTTCTGTCGTTACTACTTCCGATGCTGGTGCAGGCATAGGGTATACAGGGATTCGTGTACGTGGTTCGGATGCTACTCGCGTAAATGTTACCATCAACGGTATTCCATATAACGATAGTGAAAGTCAAGGAACTTTTTGGGTAAATATGCCCGATTTTTCTTCTTCTACACAAAGTATTCAATTACAACGTGGTGTAGGTACTTCTACTAATGGTGCTGGTGCTTTTGGTGCTAGTTTAAATGTATTGACAGATGTAGATTCTGAAAAAGCTTTTGGAGAAATTGCTACTTCTTATGGTTCTTTTAATACACAAAAATATACCGCAAAAGCAGGTACTGGTTTACTAAACAAGCATGTTAAATTTACTGGTCGTTTATCAAAAATTACTTCTGATGGATATTTAGACAGAGCTTCCTCAAACTTACAATCTTATTTTTTACAGGGAAGTTATGTAGATGATAACACTTTAATTAAAGCCTTAGTTTTTGGTGGGCATGAAATTACTTATCAATCTTGGAATGGTTCTACTCAATCTGAAATTGACACTTATGGAAGAAGATTCAATTCGGCTGGAGCATTGTACGATACTAACTGGAATGTTATTGGATATTATAATAACGAAGTAGATAATTACAAGCAAGATCATGCTCAATTACACTGGAATCAAAAATATAATGACAATCTATCGTCAAACATAGCATTACATTATACCTATGGAAGAGGTTTTTATGAGCAATACAAACAAGATGCAGATTTTGCTGATTATAACTTAACTCCAATTACTGTAGGTGGCACTACGATTAATACTACTGATTTGGTAAGAAGAAAATGGCTAGATAATGATTTTTATGGAGTGACCTATAACTTAAATTATAAGAATGATACTTGGGATATTCTTTTTGGGGGTGCTTGGAATCAATACAAAGGAGATCATTTTGGAGAAATTATTTGGGCTCGCTATGCTTCCAACAGCGAATTAGGAAGCAAATACTACAATAACTATGGAAATAAGGAAGATTTTAATTTATTTATAAAAGCCACTTTTAAAGTTAACGATCAACTATCGTTGTTTGCTGACTTACAAAACCGTAATGTTTCTTATGAAGCTAATGGGGTTCAAGCTAATTTGGTAGATGATACTTTTAACTTTTTTAATCCTAAAGCTGGTTTGACTTATCAATTTAATGATACCAATAGCATGTATTTTTCATACGCTCGTGCACAAAGAGAACCAAATAGAACCGATTATGAAAACGGAAACCCAAAACCAGAAAAGCTAAACGATTTTGAATTAGGTTGGCGTTTGAATACTAAAAAAATGAAAATCAACACAAATGCTTACTATATGAGGTATCAAGATCAATTAGCATTAACTGGTGAGGTTGATAATGTAGGTTCTCCTATAAGAGCTAACATTGGTGAAAGTTATCGTTTAGGCTTGGAAATAGATGCCACTATTAAGATTACTGATTACTTAAGTGTAACACCAAACTTTACTATTAGTCAAAACAAAAATGTTGACTTTAAGGAGACAAAAGGAAACACTGTTACCAAATTAGGAGATACGAACATCTCTTACTCTCCAAGCTTTATAGCTGGTAATGCTGTTAATATTCAACCTATTAAAAACTTAAACATTGCTTTGCTTTCTAAATATGTTGGATCTCAGTTTATGAGCAATAACGAATTATCGGCTTCTAAACTTGACAGTTACTTTGTAAATGATTTCAATGTAAACTATACCATTGAAACAAAATCTGTATTTAAGAGTATTGTTTTATCCGGTTTAGTAAATAATATTTTTGATAAAGAATATAGCTCCAACGGATATATGTGGGGAACCACACCTTATTTATACCGACAAGCTGGAACTAATTTCCTTTTAGGGGCAATCATAAAATTTTAAGAGGGAAAATTACTAAAAAAGAAAAACCGAGTTCTCACTCGGTTTTTTTTATTATTCTGGTTTTCCTACACCTAATACGGTTTTTATAATTTCTTTTAATTCTTTTGGAGGATTATCAGCATCAAATGTTACTGATGTATATGATTTATCTCCAATTTTAATTGTTACATTAGCATGCATTGATCTGTCAGAAGCTCTTTTTTCTGTTGGAGTATCTAAATTTTTAATACTCTCTAAATCAATTTTACCTAGTAATTTTGATAATTCATCTCTCTTTACTTTTGATACTTCTACAGATTTTTCTGAATTCTTACCTTTAAATGATGCTTTATTTTTGGTTACTGTAATAATAGAAAAGCTTCCTCTGGTAAATTCGTTATATACAATTTCATCAAAATCTTTTGCTCCTTCTTGTGCATAACCACAACTCACAATCATTAAAAATAGGATTGATGTTAATTTGAATATTTGTTTCATATAAATCGATTTGGGTCTAAATATAAAAAAAAGGCACCTAAAAAGGCACCTTTTTATAAAATAAATACATTCTCTATATTAGTCAGCCATGGTAGCTCTAAATCCACCCGGAGCAAAAACAGCATCCATTCTTGCTTTTTGTCCTTGAGTAAACATGTACATACAACTGTCATCAGAATAGTCCATGAAGTTCATCGTCATGTTAGCGCTTCCACACTCAACAGTTGGGTACGAAGGACAACCTCTACTTGGTCCGTCAGCATCTGGAGTATCAGCAACAAAATCAGAAGCACCACAACCTCCGTCACCCCAAATGTGACGTAAGTTCATCCAGTGTCCAACTTCATGAGAAGCTGTTCTTTGAGTTCTTCCTACAAATCTGTAAGCTAAAACAACTCCATCTGTAGACCAGTCTCCTCCAGGGAATTGAGCATATCCTAAAATTTGTCCCGTTTGATATGGCATATAGTTTACAATCCAGATATTTAAAAATTCTTGTGGATTTACTACATCACTTCCTCCTTTAGAAGTAAATTTCATAGAATCATCCGGACTCCAACGTCTTTTTTTCTTATTTTGAACTCTAATTACATCTTCAATAGCAAAATCAATATTAACATTAGCTTCTACACCCGCAAATTCTGCCGGCATAGCACCTCTATTTGGATTTTGCATATTAAAATCTTCGTTTAATGCTGCAATTTGATCTTGTAAAACTGATAACGGCACGTTTTCACTAGCTTGTCTATAAATTACGTGGAATACTACCGGTATTTGAATTTTTCCGTTTACCAATCTTCCAGCTATCTCTCCGCTTTTTACTTTAGATAAATAGTCATTAGTAAAATTCTCAACAGCTTCCATGTTTCCTTTTAAGCTAGGATTTTTACTAAGTTTTTCTTCTAATACTTCTACTGTAAAACACTGTTTTTCGGCTTTTTGTGCAGATGTGTTTTCAGTAACTTCATTTTCATTAGGGTTTTGCTCATTGGTTTGACAACCAATTAAAACACTAGCTACAAAGGCTAATGATAAAATGACTTTTTTCATTTGTTAAGGTTTAGATTTAATGTTTGGGTTTGAAATTAATTTTTTAAATAACCTTAATGAAAGCTATTCGCTTTAACATTGTAAGAAGGGTTTTTAAAAGTTTTGAGTCGTCCTAAAATAGGTTGACAGATTTAAAAAATATTATTTAAACCAGAGAGGCTAGCTTCTCTGGTTTTTTG
>NZ_JBOCUK010000023.1:0-55832 GCF_050606265.1 Tenacibaculum sp. TC6
CAAAAAACCAGAGAAGCTAGCCTCTCTGGTTTAAATAATATTTTTTAAATCTGTCAACCTATTTTAGGACGACTCATGAACTTAAAAAATTAAGCTTCCATATAATCTTCAATAGGATTGCATGAACAAATTAAGTTACGATCTCCATACGCATCATCTACTCTACGTACAGAAGGCCAGAATTTATTTTCAGCAATGTAGTCTAAAGGAAAAGCAGCTTGCTTGCGAGAATAAGGTAAATCCCACTCGTCAGCAGTTAACATTTCTTGTGTATGAGGTGCATTCTTTAAAACGTTATTAGTGTCTTCTTGAGAAGCGGCTTCAATTTCTTTACGGATAGAGATTAAAGCATCACAAAAACGGTCTAATTCTGTAAGACCTTCACTTTCTGTTGGTTCAACCATAATAGTTCCGGCTACAGGGAAAGATACTGTAGGAGCGTGGAATCCATAATCCATTAAACGTTTAGCAATATCAACAACCTCAATACCATTTTGTTTAAATGATCTACAATCTAAAATCATTTCATGAGCAGCACGTCCCATTTCACCTGTATATAAAGTGGTAAAATGACCTTGTAAGCGCTCTTTCATGTAATTCGCATTTAAAATGGCATTTTTAGTAGCATTAGTTAATCCGTCAGCACCAAGCATAGTTATGTAACCGTAAGAAATTAAACAAGCTAAAGCAGATCCCCAAGGAGCCGCAGAAATAGCTGTAATTGCTTTATTTCCGCCAGTACTTACCACAGGGTTACTAGGTAAGAAAGGAACTAATTGCGGAGCAACACAAATAGGACCTACACCAGGACCACCTCCACCATGCGGAATGGCAAAGGTTTTGTGTAAGTTTAAGTGACAAACATCAGCACCAATAGTTGCAGGGTTAGTCAATCCAACCTGGGCATTCATATTTGCACCATCCATATACACTTGTCCTCCGTTACTATGGATTATTTGAGTAATCTCTTTAATAGCTTTTTCATATACTCCGTGAGTTGAAGGATAAGTTACCATTAAAGCAGATAAATTGTCTTTATGTAATTCAGCTTTAGCTCTTAAATCTTCTACATCAATATTTCCTTTTTCATCAGTTTTAGTTACAACAACCTTCATTCCTGCCATTACTGCAGAAGCCGGGTTAGTACCATGAGCAGAAGCCGGAATTAAACAGATGTTTCTGTGAGAATCACCATTAGCTTCATGAAAAGCTCTAATAACCATTAAGCCAGCAAATTCACCTTGAGCTCCTGAGTTTGGTTGTAAAGAGGTACCGGCAAAACCTGTAACAACATTTAACTGATGTTCTAAGTTTTTAAGTACTTCTTGGTAACCTTGTGCTTGTTCTAACGGAACAAAAGGATGGATGTTACCCCATTGCGGATTACTTAAAGGTAACATTTCTGAAGCAGCATTTAACTTCATAGTACATGAACCTAAAGAAATCATTGAGTGATTTAAAGCTAAATCTTTACGCTCTAATTTTTTTATGTAACGCATCATATCTGTTTCTGAATGATACGTGTTAAATACTTCATTTTCTAAAAATGTAGTATTTCTAATAAGATTTTCCGGAACAATTCCTGAAGCCAATTCAGTTATTGTAATATCTTGAATGTTGAATGCTTGTTCAAAACAATCAATAATGGTATTGATTTCTTTTAAACCAACAGTTTCATTTAATGAAATAGAAACGTGATTTTCATCAATATAATTAAAGTTTATTTTGTTTGCTTCTGCAACAGGCTTTAGTTTTTCAGTTTCTACCTCAACTAAAAGCGTATCAAAATAAACGGCATTTTTTTGTTTAAATCCTAATTTTTCAAGAGCATTGGCTACAGTTACAGCAGCATTATGTACTTGGTTAGCGATGAATGATAAACCATCTTTACCGTGATATACGGCATACATACCTGCCATAACAGCTAGTAAAACCTGAGCTGTACAAATATTTGAAGTTGCTTTTTCACGTTTAATATGTTGCTCACGAGTTTGAAGCGCCATACGTAATGCACGTCCTCCGTTTTTATCTTTAGTAACTCCGATAATACGTCCCGGAATACTACGTTTGTACTCTTCTTTAGTAGCAAAGTAACCAGCGTGAGGTCCGCCATAGCCTAAAGGAATACCAAAACGTTGAGTAGTACCTACCACTACATCTGCACCAAACTCAGCCGGAGCTTTTAATTTTACTAACGATAAAATATCAGCAGCAACAGCTACTTTAATTTCTTTTGCATTAGCGGTAGCTATAAAATCGGTATAATCATAAACCTGCCCGTGTTTTCCAGGGTATTGCACAATAGCACCAAAGAAATCATCAGCAAAATCAAATTCTTCATGATTACCAACTACTAATTCAATGCCAATAGGAATAGCACGAGTTTCAAGAACAGATAATGTTTGTGGTAAAATTTCATTAGAAACAAAAAACTTATTGGCTCCGTTTTTCTTCTTATTTCTTTCACGAACATCAAATAATAAAGCCATTGCCTCAGCTGCTGCCGTACCTTCATCTAATAATGAAGCGTTAGCTAATTCCATTCCTGTTAAATCGCAAACTAAAGTTTGGTAATTTAATAAAGCTTCTAATCTACCTTGAGCAATTTCAGCTTGATAAGGTGTGTAAGCAGTATACCATCCCGGATTTTCTAAAATATTACGTTGTATAACGCTAGGTATAATAGCTTCGTGGTATCCTAAACCAATATAACTTTTAAAAACTTTATTTTTAGCAGCCAAGTCATTAATATGATTTAAGTATTCATATTCACTCATGGCGGGAGCTAAATCTAATTCATTTTGCAAACGAATATCATCCGGAATCGTTTCATATATTAATTGATCTAAAGAGTCAACCCCAATAGATTTCAACATTTTTTCCTGATCCTTAGCGCGTGGACCAATATGTCTTAATTGAAATGAATTTGTGTTCATTTGTGCTGTTTGTTTTAAGTGGCTCAAAAATAATTAAAATAGATCATTTGATATGTATGTTTTTTAACGGAAACTGTTAATTTATTAACTGAATATTAAATTATGAACAGATATGTTATTTTTGTTTAATGAATTATTTAAAAACAGCGCTTAATTTTTATATAAACTCAAGTATTCATGTGGCTTTATCGGTATATGCTTTTATGAGAATAACTGAGTTATCTTTTGGACTTCCGTATAATGAACCGCTAGATTATTTTGCTTTTTATGGAACTATTACCGGGTATAATTTTGTTAAATATGCGGGAGTAGCAAAATTACACCATCGAAGTTTGACTAAAAATTTAAAATTGATTCAAATTTTTTCATTTGTCAGTTTTGTTTTATTCTGCTTTTATACATTCCAATTACCTGTAAAAACAATACTCGTTATGCTGCCTTTTGGAGTGCTAACATTACTTTATGCAATTCCTTTTTTAAGTGGTTTTCAAAAAAATTTACGAAGCGTTAGCTATTTAAAAATTATAGTTGTGGCCTTGGTTTGGAGTGGAGTTACAGTAGTATTGCCTGTTTATGATGTAGGTTTTGAAAATGTATCTGTTACAAAAGTAGTTTTGATGATGCTTCAGCGCTTTTTATTTGTTGTTGCTTTAATATTGCCTTTTGATATACGTGACATGAAATACGATGCAATATCATTACAAACAATACCTAAAAGAATAGGAATAGAAAATACCAAAAAAGTAGGATTTGTTATACTGGCTCTTTGTTTGTTTTTAGAGTTCTTATTAGCAAGTAATTCTAACTTCAGAACCGCATTTTTTTTAATCTTTGTATTGTTTTCTATCACTCTTATGAGAGCCTCCAAAGAGCAATCACCTTACTATAGTTCTTTTTGGGTGGAGTCAATCCCTATAATTTGGTGGTTTTTACTAATGATTTTATAGTTTAAAAGACTGAAATCATACTTTTTAAAAGTAAAATTAAGCAAAAATGAAAATGTTATCATTTTGTGATACTTTTTTAGCAGAACCTTTGTAATTTGCGCTCATACAACACAATAAACAAAACAATGAATACAGTAAGTACTATAAAAAGGAATTTTATATTTGACTTTGACAGTACGTTGACACGAGTTGAAGCTCTGGATGTTTTAGCAGAAATAACTTTGGCTAATAATCCGCAAAAAGAAGAGATCATTGAAGGGATTGTTACAATAACAAATCTTGGAATTGACGGAGAAATCTCTTTCACAGAATCTTTAGAAAGGCGAATAAAATTATTAAATGCTACAAAAGCAGATTTAGAAGTTTTAATACGGGAGCTAAAGCAAAAGGTGTCCAGGTCCATTGAGAGAAATAAAGAGTTTTTTGAAAACTTTTCAGATGATATTTACGTGATTTCTGCAGGATTTAAAGAATTTATAGTTCCTATTGTAGCAGCCTATAACATACCGGAAGAAAGGGTGTATGCAAATACCTTTGAATTTGATGATAATGGAGTTATAGTAGGATTTGACAGAACTAATGTGTTATCTACTCATAATGGAAAAATACAATGCCTGAAAGATTTAAACCTTCAAGGAGAGATTCAGGTTATTGGTGATGGTTATAGTGATTATGTAACAAAAGAAGCAGGTGTAGCTGATAAATTTTTTGCATACACAGAAAATGTTTTAAGAGACAAAACCATTGCCAATGCAGATTATATTACCCCTAACTTAGATGAATTTTTATACGTGAACGATTTGCCAAGAAATATATCATACCCAAAGAACAGAATTAAAATATTATTATTAGAAAATGTGCATCCTGATGCTGAAAAAAAACTTACAGAAGATGGTTTTTCAGTAGAAACAGTATCAAGAAGTTTGTCGGAAGACGAATTGGTTGAAAAATTAAAAGATGTACATGTTTTAGGAATTCGATCTAAAACACAAGTAACTAAAAGAGTCATAGAAGCTGCTGAAAAGCTAATGGTGGTTTCAGCTTTCTGTATAGGAACTAAACAAATAGATTTAGAAGCTTGTAAAGAACATGGAATTGCCGTTTTTAATGCCCCTTACAGCAATACACGCTCTGTGGTTGAGTTAGCTATTGGTGAAATTATCATGCTAATGAGAAGTGTATTTCAAAGAAGTACAGAATTGCATAATGGACACTGGAATAAGACGGCACAAGGTTCAAGAGAAGTTAGAGGAAAGAAGCTTGGAATTGTAGGATACGGTAATATTGGAAAACAATTATCGGTATTAGCAGAAGCATTAGGAATGGACGTTTGTTATTACGATGTTGAAGACAAACTAGCTTTAGGTAATGCAACAAAAATGAATACCTTAAAAGAATTATTAACCATTTCTGATGTTGTAACGCTTCATATAGATGACAATTCAGCTAATAAAAACTTCATAGGAAAAGAAGAAATAAACTTAATGAAAGATGGAGCGCTTTTAGTAAATCTTTCAAGAGGTTTTGTGGTAGATATAGAAGCATTGGTTGAAGCGTTAAAATCAGGAAAATTAGCAGGTGCAGCTGTAGATGTATATCCGGAAGAACCAAGTAAAAACGGAGATTTTTATACAGAACTAAAAGGATTGGATAATGTTATTTTAACGCCTCATGTAGGAGGTAGTACAGAAGAAGCTCAAAGAGATATTGCAGATTTTGTTCCGAATAAAATAATGGCGTATATCAATTCAGGAAACACGGTAGATGCTGTTAACTTCCCTAACATTCGATTACCTAAACATAAAAATGCACATAGATTTTTACATATTCACCAAAATGTACCTGGTGTAATGGCAAAAATCAATAAAGTATTAGCTAAATATGAGTTAAATATTACAGGTCAGTATTTATCAACAGATGAAAAAGTTGGGTATGTAATTACTGATGTTGATAAAGAATATAACCAAGAAGTGATAGCTAATCTTAAAAAAGTAGATGGAACGATTAAATTTAGAGTGCTATATTAATTTGGGATAAAAAAATAATATGAAAAAAATCTTAGGACTTCTCGTTTTTGTATTTACGAGTGTATCTCTTTATGCACAAAACGATTGTACCAGTCCTCTTGTAGTATGCGGGAATGAAGGTTTTGATAATATTGAAGTTTCAGGACCGGGGGTACAAGAGTTGAATAATTCCAACTCTTGTTCCAGTCAAGAACATAATAGCTTATGGTTTGATGTAACCATAAAAAAGAGCGGAACATTAGCATTTAGGTTAAAACCTGAATCTAGCGATATTAAAGAAGATTTTGACTTTTTTGTTTTCGGACCTAATGCCAGTTGTGGAAATTTAGGGCAATCAATTCGTTGTTCTACCACAAATCCGGTGGCAGCTGGTTTATCACATAACCATACCGGAATGGCTACTTCAGAAGCAGATACTTCAGAAGGCCCCGGAGCAAATGGTAATAGTTTTGTGAGTGCTATAGATGCCAAGGCGGGTGAACGATATTTTATTGTTATTGATAGGCCTATAGGAAGTAGTAATTTTACAATTGATTGGACAGGAACGGCCGAGTTTAATGATGCGCCCTCAGTTGAAATACCAACAGGAACATCAATTAATTTGGAAGAATGTGATAGCGTTTCGCCTTATGATGATCATACGACAGAATTTGATTTAACCCAAAATAATTTTATTATAGGAAGTCAGCCTAACGTTGCTATAAGTTATTATACGAATAATACAGATGCTAATACCGGAAGTAACCCAATTGCAACGCCAGATGCTTACACTAACACGGTAAATCAACAAGTAATTTATGTACGATTAGAAAACCAAATAACAGGTTGCTACAGTGTTGATAGTTTTCAATTAATAGTTGCAGATGGTCCTCCAACTCAAAAAGCATCATTAGAAGAATGTGATGAAGATAATGATGGGTTTGCGCAATTTAATCTGAACCAATTAAATGCTAAAATACTTGTGTCAGGAAATCCGGCAGATTATACCATTACATACCATATGTCGCATGCTGAAGCTGAAAATAATACAGGAAATCTATCTAGTACTTATACCAATACAATTAGTGACCAACAAGAACTTTTTGCAAGAGTTGTAAGTAAATCAAATAGTTTTTGTGTAAGTGTGGTTTCAGTTGAATTAATTGTTAAAGGAACACCTAACATAACAGGGGTAGTAGAGCTAAAACAATGCGATGATGATACGGATGCTGTTACCTTTTTTAATTTAGAAGAAGTAAAAAGTAAAATTTCTGTAAATCATACTCACGAAGTAATAACATTTTATGAAAGTCAACTAGAAGCTCAGAATGATACTAATAAAATTACGAATATAACATCATACATTAATAAAACGCCTTCAAATGCTACCATTTGGGCAAGGGTAACCAATACAAATGATTGTTATAAAATAGCTGAAGTTAACTTAATTGTTTCTACCACTAATATACCTGCTGGTTTTTTAAGAATTATTGAAGCGTGTGATGATTTAATTAATGATAATGATAGCGATGGTATTGCTACTTTTGATTTAAGTACGGTTGATGCAGAAATAAATAATATGTTTAATGCGTCAGGGCAACAGATTCAAATTAGTTATTATGAAAATTTAGCTGACGCTTTATCTGAAACTAATGCTATTGTTGATATCACAAAGCATAGAAATATATCTTCACCCTTTCAACAAGAAATTTACGTTAGGGTTGATAGTAATTTAGATAATTCATGTTTAGGTTTGGGGCATCATATTACTTTACAAGTTAACCCGGTACCCGATTTTACAATTAATGCTCCTGAATTTATATGTAAAGATTCACAGGCAATGCTAGAAGTGGTGAGTGCAAATCAACAAACATTAGAATATAAATGGAGGTTGAATGATGCTGTGCAAATAATAGGAACTACTGCTAACTTAACAATAAATAAAGAAGGGCTTTATGTTGTTGAAGTTATGAATGTAACTACAGGCTGTAAGAGAAGCGAAGAAGTATTAATTAAATTATCAGGTAGTCCGGAAGTTAAAAAAGAAGATTTAATTATTGTTGATGACTTTAATGGGGGAAACAATGAATATACAGTAAGTATAGAGAATAAAAACTTAGGAGCGGGGGTATATGAATTTAGTTTAGAAAACGAGGAAGGAATGGTAACGCCATTTCAAGATATGCCATTTTTTGATAAACTTGAAGGAGGAAAGTATAAGTTGGAAATAAGAGATAAAAATGGATGTGTACCTAGCGCTATACTAGAATTTTATATACTACAATACCCAAAGTTTTTCACTCCGAATAATGACGGAAAAAACGACCTTTGGCATATTAAAGGAATCGATAAAAGCCAATATAAAAATGGAGATATTGTTGTTTTTGACCGATTTGGAAAAATACTTTATAAAAATACGGTGTTTGGTATAGGTTGGGATGGAAGTTATAATGGAATTATACTCCCTAGTAATGACTATTGGTTTTCTCTAAAATTGATAGATTTAAATGATAAATTGTATACTTATGAAGGTCATTTCTCTCTCTTAAGAAAATAATTATTCTTATCATAATCTATGTTAATACTTTCGTATTAAGAAAAAATAAACCCAGAAAATAAAAAATAACTGTAAAGGAATTCGAAACCATAAATAAAGAATTCCTTTACTGTCATAAGAGCCAGTTTGAAAATTCAAATGCTCTAAGCTTGCCTTGATATTTGACGGTATAATAAGTATAAGAAATATAATCAGAGCCCAGCCCATTAGCAGTTTATAATGGGTAAAAAGTATTCCGATGGAAAAAGCTATTTCAAGGTAACCGGTTGTGAGTACTATAATTCTTTTATAAGGAAGAAAATCAGGAATCATTTTACTCATGCCCTCCGTAAAAAGAAAGTGTCCCATTGCAGTAAATAGTAGCATAAAAGAAATGGCTATCTGCCCAGCTTTACTGTGATTTAAAGTCTTGTTGGTTAACTTTTGAAAAGCTATAACGGTTGTAAAAGTGATAAGAAGAATAACTAAAGGTTTCATAAAGTAAAGTTTTTTCAAAATTGAATAAACTTTACACTGGAAACAATGAACTTGGGTTAAGAAATTCGTTTTCTAATTCGGCTTAATGCCTGAGGAGTAACACCAATATAAGAAGCGATATATTTTAAAGGAATTTGTTTAATAAGTTCAGGTCTTTCATAAAATAAATTAAGATATCTTTCTTCGGCAGAATGAGTTAATAAAGAAAGTTCTCTTTTAGATTTAATAAGAAATAAATTTTCAGCACATTTTCTTCCAATCTCATTACCAATAGAAGTCTTTTGATAAATGTCATTCAAATCGTTAAATGTCAATCTCCAAATTATTGTAGGAGATAAAGCCTCAATAGAATATTCGCAAGGGGCTTGCGTAAGAAAAGAATCGTAGGCGCTGATAAAACTGTTTTTAAACACAAAACCAAAAGTAATATCGTTTTCCGGTTTAGGAACAAACATTCGTAAAATACCACTTTCAACAAAAGATAAATAATTCTCGGTTTGGTTTTTAGATAAAATAATTTCCTTTTTAGAAAAAGTAACTCGCTCTAACTTTGAGGAAAAATATATCCAATCTACCTCAGAAATATTGGCTATTGATTGAAGTAGGTTTTTTAGTTTATCCATTACATCTTTGCTTTATAAACTGTCAAAATCTTTTAAATCGATTTCAATACGATCCACACCTTTTTGCAGAATACGAATGTAGTTAGTTACATTTTCCATTTTAAACCTACTTAAAGGTCCTGATGCACTTAATGCGGCAATTACTTTGTTATGTTTATTTCTTACCGGAATAGCAATACAAACCAATCCGGATTCTAATTCTTCCATATCCAAAGCAAAACCTTGCTGTTTAATTGTTATCAGTTCTTTCTGTAATTCAGAAGAAGAAGTAATGGTATTTTTACTAAAAGAAGTAAGAGACGTCTTTTGTAAAATATCATTTAGTTGAGTATCCGATAAAAAAGCAAGTAATAATTTTCCAGAAGCCGTAGCATAAATGGGTTGATAAGAACCTACAGAAGTATTTATCTTTAGTCCATGTAAACTATCTGCCTTATCAATGTGAAATACCTGGTTTTCTTTTAAGATACTTAATAAAACTGTTTCTTGAATATCTAGAGCAACCCTTTTAATAGGTTCATTAGTAAGCTTTGTGATGGCTTTATATAAAGAGACACGATTACCCAATTCAAAAAGTTTACTGCCCAAACTATACTTATCGTTACTATTTTGATGTACAATATTTAGTGAACTTAAAGTATTGAGTAATCTATATACTGTGCTTTTATTATATCCGGTTTTTAAAGCTAGTTCTCTTACGCCCCAGGCACTTTTTTCTTCAGTAAAAGCATCTAAAAGCTCAAAAGCTTTAATGATGGATAGATTTAACTTTTTGTCATTAGTATCAGAAGTCAATAGGTGTTATTTTTTGATTAGATGTTTGCTAAAGTACTAAAAAATGTTTAGATTTATAAAACATCGTTTTAAATAGTGAAACACTTTTTGGTTTTATTTAGTGATAAGAATAGAGATATTAAGTGTTTTTAAGATAAAAAAGAACTATATGTATAAACCAACATTAGAGTACGCTTTACAACAAGACCAGGAGGATAAACTGTCGTATTTAAGAGAACAATTTCATATACCAAAAGATAAAGAAGGAAATAATTGGTTGTACTTTACAGGTAATTCATTAGGATTGCAACCGAAAAGAACGCAACAATATATACAACAAGAATTAAATGATTGGGCGCAATATGGAGTAGAAGGACATTTTGAAGGAGAAACTCCTTGGTTGCCATACCATGAATTTTTAACGGAAAAAATGGCAAAAATTGTGGGGGCTAAACCATTAGAAGTAGTGGTTATGAATACGCTAACCACCAATCTGCATCTGTTAATGGTGTCGTTTTATCAACCAACACAAAAAAAATATAAAATAGTTATTGAAAGTGATGCCTTTCCATCTGATAGGTATGCAGTACAATCGCAACTAAAATTTCATGGTTTTGACGTTGAGGAAGGATTAATCGAATGGAAACCAAGAGAAGGAGAAGAACTATTGCGTATTGAAGATTTGGAGAAAATAGTAGAAGAGCAAGGGGATGAAATAGCTTTGTTATTGATAGGTGGTGTGAATTATTATACAGGGCAGTATTTAGATATCAAACGCATTGCAAAAATAGGACATGCAAAAAACTGTATAGTTGGAATCGATTTAGCACACGGCGCAGGAAATATTTCTCCGGAATTACACGATAGCGGAGTGGATTTTGCAGCTTGGTGTACCTATAAATACTTAAACTCAGGTCCTGGAAGTTTAGCCGGATTGTTTGTGCATGAAAAGCATGCATATAATAAAGAGCTACCTCGTTTTGCAGGTTGGTGGAATCATAACAAAGAAACACGCTTTAATATGCGTCAACCTTTTGATGTAATGCCGGGAGCAGAAGGATGGCAGTTAAGTAATCCGCCTATTTTATCTATGGCAGCAATCAGAGCTTCGTTAGATATGTTTGATGAAGTAGGTATGGAAGCCTTAAGAGCAAAATCGGAAAAGCTAACAGGCTATTTTGAGTATTTAATCAGTCGAATAGATACAGCCAGCATTAAAATAATTACACCATCAAACCCAAAAGAAAGAGGATGTCAATTATCTATTCAAGTAAAAAATGCAGATAAAAGTTTGCATAAAAAACTAACCGAAAATAATATTATAACTGATTGGAGAGAACCGGATGTAATTCGTTGTGCACCTGTGCCTATGTACAATAGTTTTGAAGATGTATTTAGAATGGTTGAAATATTAAAAAAACTATTGTAAATGAAAAAGATAATTGTTGTTTTTCTAATTTTATTGAGCTTTAATAGTATTGCTCAAACTAAATATCAAGAGGATTTTGATTATTTATGGACCATGATACATAATTATTATGCCTATTTTGATCAAAAACAAACAAATTGGTCAGAGGTAAAAGAAATTTATCAGAAAGAAGTTGCAAAGGTTACTGAAGATTCACAATTTATAAGAATTGTAGAAAACACAATTTATGAGTTATACGATGCACATGCAGGTATAAACAGAAACTTAAAATCATCTTTTCGACTAATTCCTACCTCAACAGATGCATGGATACAAATAAAGAATAATAAATACTATATAGCAGATATCAGATCCGGTTTTGAGATAGAAAAAACAGGATTAAAAGTAGGAGCGGAGTTACTTCGTATAAACAACCGTAAAATTGAAGATTTAGTAAAAGTAGTATTGCCTAAATCTTTTAAAAACCCAAAAAATGAGGTAAAAGAGTTTTTTGCTAATTTGTGGTTTGCAGGAAAGCATAATGAAGAAAGGGATATATTAGTTCTTGAAAACGGAAAAGAAAAGCAATACCACTTAAATAAGCCCAAAGCGTCTAAAGAAGAAAACGAAATTTTAAGCTCAAGAATTATTGAAAATAATATAGGTTATGTTAAAATTAATAACTCATTAGGAAATAATGAAGTAATTAAAGCTTTCCCTAAAAAAGTAGATGAATTTCGAGACACCAAAGCCATAATTGTAGATTTAAGAGATACACCAAGCGGAGGTAATACGGAAGTAGCTAAAAGTATAATGGGGAAGTTTATATCAGAAACAATTCCATATCAAATGCATGAAAGAGTTGGATTAGAAAGAGAATTTGGAATAAAAAGAAGCTGGATAGAACTGTTAACTCCTCTGAAAAAACCATATAAGAAGCCGGTTATCGTATTAGTTGGAAGATGGACAGGAAGTGTAGGAGAAGCAATTGCTCAGGGGTTTGATAATATAAAGTCAGCAACAGTAGTAGGAACTGAGATGGCAAAACTTCTAGGAGCAATTCAATGTGATAAGCTTCCTAATACAAAAATTAATGTATGTTTTCCAGTTGAAAAATTATTTCATGTAAATGGAACGCCAAGAGAAAAATTCATTCCTGAAATTTGTACAAAAACAAATGAAGAAACATATAAAAAAGCTATTCAAATACTAAATGAGTAAAAAAGACAACATAGTAATTATAGGTGCCGGTTTATGCGGAAGTTTATTAGCACTTCGTTTAGCCCAAAGAGGTTATAAAGTAACAGTGTATGAAAGCAGACCCGATTTGCGAAAAGTAGATATTTCAGCAGGACGCTCTATTAACTTAGCGTTGTCAGATAGAGGCTTTAAAGCTTTGCGCTTGGCAGGAGTGGAAGAAAAAGCACGTGAAATATGTATTCCTATGTATGGCAGGTTGGTTCATGATATAGAAGGAAACACATTTGCGTCTAATTATTCCGGTAGAAAAGGCGAGTATATAAATTCTATCTCTAGAGGTGATTTAAACGGAATACTTCTAACAGAAGCAGAAAAACATGAAAATGTAACCATACATTTTAATGCTAAATGTACTTCTATTGATATTGAAAATACCATAGCTCATTTTAAAAGTTACGAAACAAAAGAAGTGTTTTCTGTAGATGCGGATGTAATTTTCGGAGCTGATGGCGCAGGCTCAATTTTAAGAAAAAGCTACTATTTAGAAAAAAAGTTCCTGTTTAGCTATAGTCAGGAATATTTAACACACGGATATAAAGAATTGGAAATTCCGGCAGATAATATTGGAAACCACCAAATAAGTAAAGATTACTTACATATATGGCCACGAGGAGCATACATGTTAATAGCCTTGCCTAATTTAGACGGAAGTTTTACAGTAACCTTATTCTTAGGTCATGAAGAAGGAGAGTATAATTTTAAAGACCTATCATCAGAAGAAAAAATAAAAGACTTCTTTCAAAAGCAATTCCCGGATGCCTTGGCGTTAATCCCTAACATAGCTAAAGAATTTGCGAATAACCCTACAGGAGCCTTAGGAACTGTAAAATGCGCCCCTTGGTATTATCAAGGAAATACACTGTTAATAGGAGATGCAGCACATGCAGTAGTGCCTTTTTACGGACAAGGTATGAATGCCTCGTTTGAAGATGTATATGTGTTAGATGAGGTATTAAATACATATGAGGGTAATTGGGATCAAGTGTTTAAAGAATATCAAAAACGCCGTAAACAAGATGCAGATGCTATTGGAGATTTAGCTGTTGAGAACTATTATGAAATGCGTGATCATGTGGCAAATCCGTTATTTAAAGAAAAAAGAAAATTAGAAATGGCATTAGAAGAAAATTTTCCTACAGCATATTTCTCAAAATACTCTATGGTAACTTTTAATGAAAATATAGGATACCATGAAGCCATGACCAAAGGAAGAGCACAAGACAAAGCGTTATTAAATATGGTTGCTCATCATGATTTAGATACCATCACTGATTTGAATGAGGTATTAAAAAAGGTGCAAGAAGAAACCAACGAAATTTTAGAAGAAGATAAAATAGCTGGATTGTAAATGAATAATAGATATATAATATTATTAAGAGGAATCAATGTATCGGGAAAAAATAAGCTTCCGATGGCTGAATTAAGAGGAATTTTGAATGAATTGGGGTTTCAAAATGTGCAAACCTATATTCAAAGTGGTAATATTATTTTAGATTCTGAAGAAACAAAAGAGATCGTTTGTCAGAAAATTAAAGAAGCGATTGCTGCTAAATTTGGGTATGATGTGCCTGTACTGGCTAGAACACCAGAGGAATGGAAAAGTACACTAGAAAACTATCCATTTTCACAAGAAAATGAAAAAATAGTAGCTTTTACTTTTTTAGATAGGGTAACTAAAGAATCAGTTATTGAAGTTAATGGAATTAATGAAGATAAATATGAAATAGTTAATGATGTGGTGTATTTGTATTGTCCGTCTAGTTTTGGGAGTACTAAATTGACAAACAGTGTAATCGAAAAGAAGTTGAAAGTAACAGCAACCACCCGCAATTTAAAAACAACGATAAAACTATTAGAACTAGCAACTATCTAATAAAAACAGAACGTCATTCCGAGCATAGCGAAGGAATCTCATCATAAAAGATTGCTTCAACTTTTAAAAGTTTCGCAATGACGATTAAAAATATAAAACATGGAAAGTAAAGTAATCAAAGGAAAAGCGATACCAAGAGGAAAGTTTCCGCATGTAAAACAAGTAGGAGATTTCATTTATGTATCAGGAACAAGTTCTCGAAGACCAGATAACTCTTTTGAAGGCGTTGAGGTAGATGAATTCGGAACGACCAACTTAGATATTAAAAAACAAACACGAGCGGTCATAGAAAATATTCGAGATATTTTAAACGAAGTCGGCGCTGATTTATCTGATATTGTAGATGTAACCTCATTCTTAGTGAATATGAATGATTTTGGAGGGTATAATCAAGTATATGCTGAATACTTTGACTATAACGGACCAACGAGAACTACCGTAGCTGTACATCAATTGCCACACCCACATTTATTGATTGAAATTAAAGTGGTGGCGTATAAGAAAAAAGAATAGAGAACCAAGAACCAAGACAAAAGAAGTCTCTTTTCTTTTCTCTTTTTTCTTTAATCTGTGAATGAAATGAATATTAAAAATTACATAAACGGAGAATTCGTTAATCCAATTAAAGGAGGATTTATAGATAATTACAATCCATCTATTGGAGAAGTGTATGGGCAAATACCAAATTCTACTGTTGAAGATATAGAATTAGCTTATAACTCAGCTAAATCTGCCTTTAGGCAGTGGTCAAATACTACGTTGAATAAACGTAGAGATATTCTTTCTAAAATAGCACAGTTAATTCAACAGAGATTACCTGAATTGGCAAAAGCTGAGGCTAAAGATAATGGAAAGCCATTAAGTTTGGCTACAGCGATAGATATTCCGAGAGCTTCATCCAATTTTCAATATTTTGCAGACGCCATTACGCAGTTTTCATCTGAAACTCATGAAAGTGTTGGCTTAGGGGCGATGAATTTTACGTTACGTCAACCCATTGGTGTAGTGGGATGTATTTCTCCATGGAACTTACCATTGTATTTATTTACGTGGAAGATTGCTCCGGCAATAGCAGCAGGAAACTGTGTGGTAGCAAAACCAAGTGAAGTTACGCCAATGACGGCTTATTTATTGGGTGAGATTTGTAATGAAGCAGGTTTGCCTAAAGGAGTGTTAAACATAGTTCACGGATTAGGAACTACCACAGGACAAGCGATTATAGAGCATCCGGATATCAAAGCAATTTCATTTACGGGTGGTACCGCTACAGGAGCACATATAGCTCGTACAGCAGCACCTATGTTTAAGAAATTGTCGTTGGAGTTAGGAGGTAAAAATCCAAACATCATTTTCGCAGATTGTGATTATGAAAATATGTTAGCAACAACGGTTCGTTCTTCATTTGCAAATCAAGGTCAGATTTGTTTATGTGGAAGTAGAATTTTTGTGGAAGAAAGTATTTATGAGCAATTCAAAAAAGATTTTGTTCAAAAAGTATCTCAATTAAAAGTAGGAAATCCTTTTGATGAAGATACAAATATTGGAGCTTTGGTGTCGAAACAACATTTAGAAAAAGTAAAATCATATATAGATATTGCGGAACAAGAAGGAGGTAAGATTCTATATGGAGGTGACAGAGTCACTGTCAGGAATTGTGAGAACGGATACTATTTACAACCGACGATTATTGAAGTTTCAAGCAATAAATGTAGATTAAATCAAGAAGAAATTTTTGGACCTGTAGTTACCTTAATGTCATTTAAAACAGAAGAAGAAGCTTTACAGTTAGCTAATGATGTGATATATGGGTTATCATCAACATTGTGGACAAACAATTTGACCAGAACAATGCGTCTATCAAAAGAATTACACACAGGAATTGTTTGGGTAAACACTTGGCTATTGCGTGATTTAAGAACACCATTTGGAGGTCAAAAAGCAAGTGGAGTAGGACGTGAAGGAGGTTTTGAAGCGTTACGCTTTTTTACAGAACCCAAAAATGTATGCATAAAATATGAATAAGGAAATAAAAGAAAAAATAATTGCTGTTTGTGAAGAGAAAATTGCTAAAAAAGGAGAAAATGTAGGACTATCGTTTTATGCATTTTTCAAAAATAAAAATGACAATCCGAAAGTACTGATGGAAGTGGCTACTTGGTGGATTCAAACACATCAATTAGATCATTTTGAGAAAGCAGTCAAGATTAAACAAATGATTCAGAATAACGAATAAAATGAATTTAGAGATACAATATAAAAATGCCTTGGTATGTGGTAGTACACAAGGAATAGGAAAAGCAACAGCAATACTATTAGCACAAGAAGGCGTTAATGTAACCTTAATTGCCCGTAACGAAGAAAAACTAAAAGAAGTAGTAGCAAAATTACCTAATAATAATCAAAAGCACGGATATTTAGTCGCTGATTTTTCGGATCCGGAAGGATTAAAAGCAAAACTACAAGCCTCACCTTTAAACTATCATATTTTGGTAAATAATACAGGAGGACCTGCTGGAGGACCTGTGTTTAATGCAAAATTAGAAGAATTTGAAAAAGCATTTACACAACATTTAAAATGTAACCATGTGTTAGTACAAGCTCTGGTTCCTTTTATGAAAGAAGCAGGTTATGGTAGAATCATCAACATTATTTCAACATCCGTAAAACAACCGTTAGACGGTTTAGGAGTGTCCAATACAATTAGAGGAGCCGTTGCAAATTGGTCTAAAACATTAGCCAATGAATTAGGAGTATTCGGAATTACAGTAAATAATGTATTACCCGGAGCAACAGCAACAGAACGCTTAAATGAGATTATTAATAATAAAGCCGAAAAAACAGGAAAAACAAAAGAAGAAATTGCAGAATCAATGAAAAATGCTTCTCCGGCTAAACGTTTTGCTCAACCGGAAGAGGTAGCAAATGCAGTCGTATTCTTGGCAAGTGAAAAGGCTAGTTTTATCAATGGAATTAATGTTCCGGTTGATGGAGGAAGAACCAAAAGTTTGTAGACATAAAAAATAACTGAGTAGAAGTACTAAAAAATAGTAACTTTATGGTTTATAACCATATAAAACTACATAGAATGAATCGAAGAAAATTTATTATGTCTTCTGCAATGGGGGTGGGGGCATTATCAATGTTTCCGAGGGTTGCTTTTGCAAACTCATCCAATATATGGAGAGCAGAAGATTTAACAAAAACCTTAGGAACCCTGTCTAATGTTTCAGCTTCAGATTTACCTAATCAGCTTCTTAAAGCATATCAGGACATGATTTTGTACCTTAATCAATCAAATTATCGTTACAACGCTAATGAGTTGATTAAAGTGGGTGATAACTGTTATCTTATTCCATTAGAAAAAAAATCAATAGTTGGATTTAATGCTAATGAGTTAGGATTATTAGTTAATCAAAAAGAAGAAAGCCAGTTTTATATTCTTGATGAAAATACATCAGAAGAATTTAACAGAATGGCTAAAAACTATAACCTGAATATGCAAGAAATAGGACAGAGAGTTAATGTTTCCGAGTTTGTATTTCCGGTTAAAGTTTTAGAGGAAAAGAAAGGAAAAGAAAACTTGTTTTCATATAAAAACAAGTTTAATACTACCATAACTTTAAAAAGCTCAGGCAAAAAAACAAGAGCTATAATAAGTTAACAAACAACCTGAATATTCCTTACTTAAAGTAAGGAATATTCTTTAAAAGATAAAATTATACGTATGAGTAAGCTAGTACAACCTTTAAATTTTAAAAAGTGGATTGATGAAAATCGTCATTTACTAAAACCACCTGTAGGAAATAAACAAGTGTGGAAAGATGGAGAATACATCGTGATGGTTGTAGGTGGTCCAAATAACAGAAAAGATTATCATTATAATGAAACACCGGAATTTTTCTATCAATTAGAAGGAGATATGGTATTAAAAATCATTGATGATAAAGGTGAAATGATAGATGTTGAAATTAATGAAGGAGATATTTATTTATTACCGGGTAAAGTACCACATTCACCACAACGTAAAGCAAATACAGTAGGTTTGGTTATCGAATATCCACGTAATGAAGGTATGATGGATGCTTTAGAATGGTATTGTGAAAATTGCGGTAACCAATTGTATAGAGAAGAATTTGCATTAGATAATATTGAAACAGATATGCCAATTATTTTTGATAAGTTTTATTCTGATAAAGAGAAATGTACTTGTAATAATTGTGGTACTGTAATGGAAGCTCCTAATAAAATAAAGTAATTTATTGTTCCTGAGAAAGTCGGAATTCAATCAAAATATAATCGTCATTACGAGGAAGAATGACGAAGTAATCTCAAACTTAAAAAACTGATTGCCACGGCTAATGCCATGCAATGAAAAACAAAATGACACAACGCAAACTTAGAATTAACGGACACTCGCACTTACTACCCTATCCGGAAGAAATTCCGCAGTTTATGAAAGACAAAGGAATTTTTTGGGTTGATAAAGACCGAAAATTCATGTTACAAAAAGATTGGAGCAGACCGGTAACACATTCCAGTTTCTTTTTAGATGAAAAATTGGCATGGATGGAACATTATAAAATAGACCATGCTGTGGTATTAAACCTATCTCAATTGTACGGAAACGGGTTGCGTTTAGAAGAAATGAAACAAGCATTGCGTTTTCAAAACGATTTTAATGCTAAAATACAACAAGAACACCCATCAAAGTTTACATGTGGTTTTGTGGTACATCCCGGATTTGTTAGAGGAGCATGCTGGGAAATTGAGCGATGTGTAGAAGAACTGGGAATGCGTTTGCTATGTTTACCTACCCATTATATGGATACAATAGGTACTTGGCGCTGTATTTTTGATGAAGAAAATGAGCCTATTTTTGAATTGGCAAATAAATATAATTTAGCGGTTGAAGTTCATCCCTATGATGGCGAAAAATTTATCAAGCTAGAAAATACCTCATGGCGTTTTCATTTGATATGGATGTTGGCTCAATGTGCAGATGCATATCACTTTTTAACGCTTAATGGATACTATGAAAAATATCCGAATATGAGAGTCTGTTTTGCTCATGGAGGACAATTAGCGCAAATGAATTTAGGCCGCCGTATTCAAGGATTTGATGGACGACCGGATTTGTTTGAAGGAAAAAAACATCCGAGAAAAGCAGTTGGACACAAAAATATTTTCTTTGATACTTTGGTGCACGACACAGGATCACTAGAACTTTTAATTAAAAATCAAACATCTAAACAAGTATTAATAGGGTTAGACGACCCTTACCCGTTAGGAGAAATGGAAAGCGATAAACAGTCATCATATCCGGGAAAAATCTTAGACTTGGCAATTAAAAGAGAAATTATTACAGAAGAAGAACGAGATGAAATGTGGCAAGATAATGTGTTACAATGGCTATTTGGAGATGATGAAGCAGCAAAAAAAGAATTAATAAATAAAATAATATCGTAAACAAACAATAATTTACGTATAAAATATAAGGGTGTTGGTAGTTTTAAAACGATCAACACCCTTTTTAGTTTACCTTTATAAACGTTCTGTTATATGATGAAAAAAGAGTATGACAAACAAAAAATAAGAGATAATCATTATTTTTAGCAAACAAAAAAACAAATAAGTAATAGATGTCAGAAGTAACACAATTTCATAACTTATCACATATTTTTATTTCATTGATAGGCGCCCTGTTATTATTGGCAATTTATTATAACATTCGAAAGCGATTTCAACAAGTATTAGAAGAAGGTAACACCATAAAAAGAGTAGATAGAGGACTTTTATATTTCAGTTGTGGAATGCTGGTTTGGGTTGTTTCAGGAACTTGGGCATTATTAGCAAATTACTATACTTTTGAGCAAACCCTAACCTATCAAATAGGAGTAAATATACTTTCCACCATAAATAATTTATTTTGGTTGTTAGCTTTATACTATGTGTATGACGCACCTCAATTTATTTATAGAAATGAGAAAAATGTTAAAATCATTACCATAACCATAATAGCAGTAGCCTCTATAACCATATTACTTTCATTTACCATAAAACATAAAGTATACTACGGTATAAAACTAATAGGAATCCCGGACTTTCTGTTAACTACATTTTTATGTTATTTAATGGGACTTTCTTTTTACAGAACGTTCATGCATAGAGGTCTAAAATTAGTAGCTTTGATAGCCGTATTAGCAGTATTTTTACTATTTATTTCACAACTATCAGATGTTTTTATTGAATTAAATAATAACTTCTTAAATCAACTTATCAGAATAGTAACCAAAACATCTTTAGTAGCAGTATTTTTAGTATTAGCAACTAGTTGGGTAATTCAATTAGCACATACACCAAAGCCTAATGAAATGAAAATAAAATTTTTAGATTGGTCGTTAATAGAACTTACCATACCTTCTAAAGGAATCATAGCAGAAAAAATTGATTTTGGATCTAAAACAACACAATACAAAAATTTATTAAACTTTGGCTATCGAAGAAAATATTTTGAAGCCGCAATGCAATGCATAGAAGTACGTTACGGAGGAGAAATTAAAAGCCAAACCTATGTAACCCGTATTATCGATAATATCAATGCTATTTTACAAGTTTCAGAAGAAAATAAATTAGAACGTAAAGACCTGATTACTTTTGTAGGAGATAGTAAATACCGACTCCGAATTTTACCCGAAAACATCATAATTGATAATGCTTTGTTAGAAGAGTTTAAAAGAAATAATGTTTAACCTTTATTTATATTTTAACAGTATCGTTTATAAAATTCCTGCTGTCAATCTAAAAACAAGTGTTGGTGTTTATAAAACTCCCGTTGGCAACTTCAAAATAATCGATGGCATTTATAAAATTCACGTTGACAATTTCAAAATTACTAAAGGCATCTATAAAACTATCATTGGTAATTTCAAAACAATCAATGTCGTTTATAAAACTCCTGCTGTCAATATAAAAACAAGTATTGGTGTTTATAAAACTCCAGTTGGCAATTTAAAAACAATCAATGGCATTTATAAAACTACCGTTGGCAACTTCAAAATACTAGCAACCAACAGCTAATAACTAAAAACTAATAACTAACTGGCTACCAGAGTAACAAAAACTCACAAGACCTTATTTTTTGTAACAAATAACTACAACTATTTTCCAAAAAAATAATAAAAAATAGATTCGCTGTAAACTATTATAAATGAAAAATTACACAGCAACAAATGATGTTTTAGGACATCCCAGAGGACTTTTATACTTGTTTTTTGCAGAATTATGGGAACGATTCTCTTTTTATGGAATGAGAGCGCTCTTGGTACTGTACATGACCAAACATTTATTATTTTCAGATGAAATGGCATTTGGAGTATATGCCGCTTACATGTCGTTAGTATATGTCACACCAATGATAGGAGGAATGCTGGCCGATAAAATTTTAGGATTTAGAAAAGCAATTATTTTAGGAGGAATCTTAATGGCGCTGGGGCATTTCTTTCTAACCTTTGAACAACCTGTATTTTTCTATGGCTCTTTAGCGCTAATTATTATTGGAAATGGTTTTTTTAAACCCAACATATCGTCATTTGTAGGAAAACTATATCATGAAGGAGATTCCCGAAGAGATTCAGGATTTACCATCTTTTATATGGGAATAAATATAGGAGGTGCCGTTGCCCCTTTATTATGCGCATGGTTAGCTGAGTTGTACGGATGGCATTACGGATTTGTATTGGCAGGAATAGGAATGCTATTAGGGTTAATGGTGTTTAAAGGAGGTTTAAATAAACAAGTATTTGATGAGCATGGATTAGTACCGGATGCAACTGTTTATAATCAAAAAAAACTAGGAATACGTCAAGGGCATTTAGTAACAATAGCAGCCTTTTTATCAATTCCGGTTTTTGCCCTAATTGTAAAATACCATCAATTTGAACATTATTTAGTTTGGGTAGTATCCCTATTTCTATTAATCTATCTTGTATATATACTTAAAAAAGTATCTCTAAGTGAACGAAAAAAGTTAATGGTAGCAGTTTATTTTACAGCCCTGTACACATTGTTTTCAGCAATTTTTGAACAAGCAGGAAGCTCATTAACACTGTTTGCAGATAGAAATGTGAATCTTATAGGGATGAATGCTGCACAAACCAATAGTATTAATTCCGGATTTATAATTTTACTGGCAATCCCGTTTTCAATGCTATGGACGTATCTGAACAAAATACAAAAGAGTCCTAATTCAGTAATTAAATTTGGATTAGGCCTAGTGTTTTTAGGATTAGGATTCGTAGTCTTCGGAATGTCAGCCTATCAAGTAGATGAATTTGCTAAAACACCAATGACTTATTTAATTGTTGGATATTTAGTATTAACCATTGGAGAATTGTTTTTATCCCCAATAGGGTTGTCAAAAATAACAGAATTATCACCCGTAAAGTATATAGCCTTTATTATGGGGGTATGGTTTTCAGCAAACTTTTACGGACACTTTTTTGCCGGAAAAATAGCAAAGCTAACTACGGTTTCAGAAGGGAATTTAGGTGTTTTTTCAGAAGGAATATTCGGAAAAATAACAACTTTGATAACAGGTTTATCCGGTGAAACTGTGCTAGGAAAAGAAACTGTTTTCCATCAATTATATTCCTATGTATCTGTATATGCAGGTTTTGGTGTTTTAACAATACTAATAGGTTTATTGGTTATTGTAGGAGCAAAACCGGTAAAAAAGATGATGGCAAAAGTGCATTAATATTTTATGGATACTTATCGTGGTTGCAAAAGATAAAAGTAATTACTCTATCCTTTAATATTTACACTAAAAACAACACAGCCTTAGAAATTTTCTAAGGCTGTGTTGTTTTTTTATATAAAATCTAATTACTTAAAAACGGAAGTAATTTGAATAGCTACATCATCCCAAGTTTTTGAAACACCATCAGCACCTTTGTGTAAATCTTTACAAGCTAAGTTTAACGAATCTAAAGCTTTTTCAGCTTGCCAATCACTAATTTTCATGCTGGCATTCATAGTAAAGGTTTTTCCGTCAAGAGAATAGTTAAAAGGTAGCTTTTTAGTAACACCATTCATGGTAAGATCAGTATATCCAATAGAATCATTTTCAAGAACTAATTTACCGGATAATAACTCAGTTGAGTCCATTACCCCAAAAAAGAACTTTTTAATTTTAAAATCTCTACTGGTATCAGAAGTAAAAATACTACTTACAGGAACAGAAAACGCAGCGTTGTTAATGGCATCTTTGGCAGTTTCACCTTCACCACCTGCAGTAATGGTTACTTTTTGAAATTGACCCTTTACAGGAACTTTATCCGTAGTTTTAAAAGCAGTCCAGTTAATTTGGTTATCTGCGTTTTGTAAAGAAAATGCAGCTTGCTTTTTTTCAACAGTTATTTCTTCTTGTTCGGTTTCTTTTTTAGCTTCTTTTTTACAAGAAGTCATTTGTAATGCTAATAAGCAAACAGTTAATGAAAAGGCTAGTTTTTTCATGAGTATTAATTTATTAAATCTAATTTATTGTTAATTCTAAATTGTAAAAAGAAATTTGTTAAAACACCTATAAAGGTACAGAGCATAAAGTAAAAAACAAATTTTATTTAAAGGTTTTAGCTTATAATTGATTGTACAAGTTTTATATACTCTCTTTTAGCCTCATCCGAATCCATACCCCTTAATTGAATCCATGCATTAATTTTAAAAGCACTTCTCAATTCAGAAATATTAGCATTTAATAAAGGTTGATCATCTCCTTTAACAGCTTGCTTATAATAGGCATAAAGTCTAAGCATAACATCCGGAGGCAGTTTTTTTTTCATATTAGAAGCTATTTCAAAAGCTTCTTGAAATTTTGCATCTAAATCATCATCTACCATAAAAACAAATAATAAGTATTTGTTACATTAAAAAATGTACATACAAATATACAAAAGGTGTAAGAAAATATAAACTATCAAGCCTGTCAAGTAAACCACCATGACCGGGCATAATGGTACCACTATCTTTTACATTAGCCTGACGTTTAAATTTTGATTCAATTAAATCGCCCCAGGTTCCAAAAACAGAAACAATTACAGCTATAATCATCCAGTTAAGTATTGAAAAAACAGATGAATAATAGCCAATTAAAAAACCAACAATTAATGAAAAAATAAAACCTCCAATAAAACCTTCAATCGTTTTTTTAGGAGATACTCTTTCAAATAATTTGGTTTTACCAAAGTTTTTTCCAACTAAAAAAGCAAAACTATCATTAGTCCATATAAGTATAATAATGTAAATAATTACATATGGATGATAATTATTGTTGATTAGAGGTAAGGTCATTAAAAATAAAAAAGGTAAAATAATATACCTTATACATAAATCTAGTTTATCTATAAAAGCAGAAGGATAGGTAGTGCTTTTTTGATATAAATTATAAATCAATCTTAAAGAACAAAGAAGCGTTATAGCCAACAAAAAAAGTAAACTTTTTTCAGAAATTAATACTTTACCATAATAAATAGCTAAAGGCAAAAGTATAAACGGAATACTATTTTTAAAGTTAATTATTTTAGTAAATTCCCATAAACAGATAGCCGCAAATAAAGCAATTAATATAGTGTATGACTCTACAGAATATAAAATTGCCGTAATAAAAATAATAGCATAAATGAGTGCAGAAATACTTCTTGTAATTAAGTTTTGCATGTTTTAAAGATCTTCAAAAAGAAGTAAGTATAAATTTTTTGAATTACTATGACCGTAATTCAAGAAATCATCATTATTCCTTTGTATTGTATAATTAGTTACAGAACTTATGTTAGTAGGTATGTTACCACTAAAATGGGTTTTAATACCTGTCAAACCTTCACTAGTGTTTTTTACTAACTGACTGGTAGTGGCATAAACAATAAAACAATCAGGAAGTTCAGCTATTTTATGACTTCCTAACTGGTTGGAAGAAAATAAAATGTCTCCTTTGTTAGCTATGAGATGCTCACAAGTTGTAAAAAAAGGAACTGTTTTTTTAGGAGAGTTTAAAGTATGAATAGGTATTTGCTGTGTAATTTTCAACAAATCAAAATCAGTACAAGTTATTTGAGCCCAATTATTTTCTTTTAAAATATTTTCTAAATTAATAATTACCTCGTTAATACTTGTAGAGTATAAAAACTTCCCGCCCTTGTTAATGAAGTTATGTACAAATAAATCATCTAAAGATAAATTAACCGGGTGATGGTTAATTTCCTCTTTAGATGATTCTGTATATGATTTAAATAACTTTTTTAAAAAATTCATTAAAACAAAAAACTTATTCTTCTGTTATTGGATTTTGAGTTTCTTTTGTTTCGTCTTTTTCAAAAGGTCTTTTTCCAAAAATCTTAACTAAGTCATCCTTAAATATAACCTCTTTTTCAAGAAGTCGTTCCGCTAATAACGTTAGTTTATCTTTATTGTTTTCTAAAAGCTCAATAGCTCTTATATATTGCCCTTCAATTATTTTTGAAATTTCGTCATCAATTAATTTAGCAGTAGCATCACTGTAAGGTTTAACAAAAGCATCATTCCCTGAAGAATCATAATATGTAATATTACCTACCTTGTCATTTAAACCATAAACAGTAACCATTGCTCTGGCTTGTCTAGTTACTTTTTCTAAATCGCTTAAAGCTCCGGTAGAAATTTTATCAAACATTAATTTTTCAGCAGCTCTACCCCCCATGGTAGCACACATTTCATCAAGCATTTGTTCTGTTTGAACAATTTTTCTTTCTTCAGGTAAATACCAAGCAGCTCCTAAAGATTGCCCTCTTGGAACAATAGTAACTTTAACTAACGGGGCAGCATGTTCAAGCATCCAACTTACGGTAGCATGTCCGGCCTCATGAAAAGCAATCACTTTCTTTTCTTTAGGAGTAATTACTTTATTTTTCTTTTCTAAACCACCTACAATTCTGTCAACAGCATCTAAGAAATCTTGATGATGAATAGCGTCTTTATTTTGTCTGGCAGCAATTAAAGCAGCTTCATTACACATGTTAGCAATATCTGCTCCTGAGAAACCAGGAGTTTGTTGTGCTAAAAACTCAATATTAACATCGGTAGCTAACTTTAATGTCTTTGTATGTACTTCAAATATTTCTTTGCGCTCATTTAAGTCTGGTAAATCAACATAAATCTGTCTGTCAAAACGACCGGCTCTCATTAAAGCCTTGTCTAAAATATCTGCACGGTTGGTTGCAGCAAGAACAATTACATTTGTATCTGTACCAAAACCATCCATTTCTGTTAACAACTGGTTTAATGTGTTTTCGCGCTCATCATTACCACCAGTCATACTATTTTTACCTCTGGCTCTACCAATGGCATCAATTTCATCAATAAAAATAATTGAAGGTGATTTTTGTTGCGCTTGTTTAAATAAATCTCGTACACGAGAAGCACCAACTCCTACAAACATTTCAACAAAATCAGAACCAGATAAAGAGAAAAACGGAACTCCTGCTTCACCGGCAACGGCTTTAGCTAACAATGTTTTACCGGTTCCCGGAGGACCAACAAGTAAAGCTCCTTTTGGTATTTTACCTCCTAGTTTGGTATATTTTTCAGGGCTTTTTAAGAAGTCAACAATTTCTTGTACCTCTTCTTTAGCACCTTCTAATCCGGCAACATTTTTAAAGGTAGTTTTAACCTTAGTATCTTTATCAAAAAGAGTCGCTTTAGATTTTCCAATATTGAAGATTTGTCCCCCACCACCGGCTCCGCCACCTGCACCTGACATTCTTCTCATAAAGAATAACCAAATAACAATAAGTAAAATAAAAGGTAAAAAGCTAATAACGCTATCTAAAAAGCTGGTACGCTCTCTATTTTTTACATCAAAGTTAAGACTGTATTTGTCTTTTGCTTGTTGTAAATCTTTTTCAAAATTTTGTAAATCACCAAAATTATAAGTGTATAAAGGAGCTCCTTTTCTGTAAAAAGGTGAATTCACATGCTTTTTGTGATTTTCTTTTTGAGCAGCCTCATCTTTAATATAGATTTCAGCAAATGACTTATTAATAATTAAAATTCTGGCAATATCATTATCATCTAGAATTTTAGTGAATTCATTTTTAGAAATATCACTAGAGCTCATGCTACCAGAGTTAAAATAGCTCAGCGCAAAAAATAATATCACAATTGGAATATAAATCCAAAAGGAATTAAAGCTAAACTTAGGCGTGTTTTTTTTCTTATCACTCATAAATTTTGTTTCAATAAGTTTAATTAAGCAGGGTTTATTTGAGTTATTTTAGCATCACCCCAAAGGCTTTCAATGTCGTAAAACTCTCGTACATGTTTTTGAAAAATATGAACAACAACATTCACGTAATCCATTAATACCCATTCTGCATTTCCTTGCCCTTCAACGTGCCAAGGTTTGTCTTTTAATTCCTTACTAACGGCCTTTTGTATTGAACCTGAAATAGCGTTAACTTGTGTATTTGAGTTACCTGAGCAAATTACAAAATAATCGCATACGGTATTGTCAATTTCTCTTAAATCAAGTAGTTGGATGTTTTCTCCTTTTACATCATCAATTCCTCTTATAATCACAGCTAATAAATTATCTGTACTGGCTTGTTTTTTTGTCATTAAAAAAAATTAAGTTTTAGCAAAGTTATTATTTTTTTGCGAGTAAATTGTGTATAATTGACACTAGTTTTACTTGTAAAATGTTTATGAAAATAATCAAACTTGATGCCATTGATTCAACGAACTCTTTTTTGAAAAAAATGGCAGAAAACACATTAGTAGAAAACTATACAGTTGTAGTAGCAAAGCATCAAACTTCAGGAAGAGGGCAAATGGAAACTGAATGGGTTTCTGAACCTGGCAAAAACCTGACTTTTAGTGTGTTTTTTAAGGTGGGAGGTTTGTTAATAATGAACCAGAAATATTTGAATTTTGCTGTAGCATTAAGTGTTTTTGACGTACTAAATGAATTAGAAATTCCTAAGCTAACGATTAAATGGCCTAACGACATTATGGCAGGAGGAATGAAAATATGTGGAATCTTAATTGAAAATACATTAAAAGGAGCTGAAATACAATCATCTGTTGTGGGAATAGGATTGAATGTTAATGAAAGCTTTTCTGAACAAAAAGAATTTACGGCTACTTCTTTAAAAGAGGTAAAACAAAAAGACTTTGATTTAGATGAACTGCTGTTCTGTTTGGTAGACAAACTCAAAAGTAACATTGAACAGTTGCGTTTACAAAAGCATACAATATTGGAAGAAAGGTATTTAAATGTATTGCATAAAAAAAACGTTCCAAGAATGTTTAAAACAGATCAGAACGTTTTGTTTATGGGTAAAATTATTGGAGTATCTAAAGAAGGTAAACTCCAAATAGAATTAAGTGATGAAACCGTACAAGAATTTGGAATAAAAGAGGTTTCATTTGTTTAATCTTATAATTTTGAAATATTTTCAGTTAATGTTTCAATAAACTTCGTTAAAGGCTTTTTTACCATCATAGCCATCATAGGATTAAAATCACCGTTAAACTTTAAAGTAACTTCACATTCATTTTCAGAAATTTCTTTAATGTCTGATGCTAAAGTAAAAGGAAGCTTACTACTGGCTGCACCTAGTGTTACGTTTGAATATTCAGTTTGATCTTTCATTACCAGTCTAATTTCCGGCATTCCTTTTAATCCGAAAATAAAGCTTTCACCATCAACTTCAAATTTTTCGGTATTTTCCGGCATTAACTGTTCGTAGTTTTCAAGCTTGGTAAAAAAATCAAATACTTCTTTAGGTGATTTTTTTACAACTACTGTATTTCCCTCAATGTTCATTAATTTATTTTTTTATGGGTTTTTCGTTTTGTCTCCATTCACTTGGAGCTAATCTCCAATCTTCTAGAGTACGTAATTCTTCACTAGTAATATATTTGCTGTCTAAAGCTTGTTCAAGCAAAAACTCATAATTACTTAATGTTGTTAACTCTACATTATGGTCAGCAAAATTCTTAGAAGCAATTTCAAAACCGTATGAAAAAATAGCAACCATACCTTTTACAGTTGCATTAGCAGCTTTTAATGCTTTTACTGCTTCTAAACTACTTTTTCCGGTACTTATTAAATCTTCAATAACAACTACATTCTGACCACTTTCTAAATGCCCTTCTATTTGATTTTGTCTTCCATGCTTTTTTGGCTCAGGTCTAACATAAACAAAAGGCACTCCCAATTCTTGAGCTACAAGAATTCCAATGGCTATAGCACCGGTGGCAACTCCGGCAATAGCATCTGGTTTTCCATGCTTTTCTTCTACTATTTTCGCTATTTTCTCCTTAATAAAATTTCTTACAGAAGGAAACGATAAAGTAATTCTGTTATCACAATAAATAGGTGATTTCCAGCCGGAAGCCCAAGTAAAAGGCTCCTGCGGACTTAATTTTATAGCTTTTATCTGTAAAAGGAGTTCAGCAGTTTTTTTTGCCGTATCTTTGTTAAAATCCATGTCGCAAATGTATAAAGTTTTTGTTAATGATAAACCAATAATCTTAACAACTTCGATAAAAAAAGAAGAAGATTTTCCGGTTTATCTATTTAAAAATATTGTATTTGAAGAGCTAATTTATAAGTTAAAGACTGATGTTTTATCAGGAGTTTACCTGTTTTCTACAAATATTGAAGAAGATTGGAGCGAAATTAAGAAAATTTACAGATTAATTGTTGCAGGCGGAGGGTTAGTTTTAAATGAAAAAGAAGAAGTATTGTTTATATATAGAGGTGATAAATGGGATTTACCAAAAGGAAGAATTGAAAAAGGAGAAAAAATAGAAGAAGCAGCTGTTAGAGAAGTAGAAGAAGAATGTGGAATAGAAAATGTTACCATAGAAAGGTTTTTAATAAATACGTATCATCTTTTTATACAAGATGGAGAAAAACGCTTGAAAGAAACCTATTGGTATCTTATGCGTTCTAATTATAAAGGAAAGTTAAAACCACAGGAAGAAGAAGGAATCACCGATGTGTGTTTTAAAAATGAAAATGAAATAGAAGAAGCACTTCAAAATACCTATGCTAATATTAAATTGGTATATGAAAACTACTTTGAAAAAAAAAAATAATGACATGTTGTCATTTTAATTCCCCTGTTTTTTACTAGATTCTGCCAAAACGAAGCTTAAATGTTGTTGGCATACAGTTTGACTAATTTAAAACGTAAAATTGAATTAAAAATTTAAACTGTAAATAAAATTATGAGTAAAATTATTGGTATAGATTTAGGTACTACTAACTCATGTGTGTCTGTAATGGAAGGAAATGAACCAGTAGTAATTCCTAACTCAGAAGGAAAAAGAACTACCCCGTCTGTTGTTGCATTTGTTGAAGGAGGAGAGCGTAAAGTTGGTGATCCTGCAAAACGTCAGGCAGTAACAAACCCAACTAAAACAGTTTATTCTATTAAACGTTTTATGGGGAATAAATATTCTGAATCTCAAAAAGAAGCAGATAGAGTACCTTATGAAGTGGTAAAAGGAGATAATGATACACCACGTGTTAAAATAGATGATCGTTTGTATACACCACAAGAAATTTCTGCAATGGTGTTACAAAAAATGAAAAAAACAGCTGAAGATTATTTAGGACAAAATGTTACTGAAGCTGTAATTACAGTACCGGCTTATTTTAATGACGCACAACGTCAGGCTACTAAAGAAGCAGGAGAAATTGCAGGATTAAAAGTTCGTCGTATTATTAATGAACCAACTGCAGCAGCATTAGCTTATGGTTTAGATAAATCTAATGACGATAAGAAAATTGTAGTATTTGACTTTGGTGGAGGTACACATGACGTTTCTATCTTAGAATTAGGAGACGGAGTTTTTGAAGTGTTAGCTACAGATGGAGATACACACTTAGGAGGTGATGATGTTGATGAAAAAATTATTAATTGGTTAGCTGAAGAGTTTAACGCTGAAGAAAGTATGGATTTACGTAAAGATCCAATGGCGTTACAACGTTTAAAAGAAGCTGCTGAAAAGGCTAAGATTGAATTATCTAGTACAACATCTACAGAAATTAACTTACCTTATATTACAGCGACGGCTTCAGGACCTAAGCACTTAGTAAGAACATTAACCAGAGCTAAATTTGAACAACTAATTGATGATTTAGTTAAGAGAACAATAGAGCCATGTAGAACAGCTTTAAAAAATGCAGATTTATCTACGTCTGATATTGATGAAATTATTTTAGTTGGTGGATCAACTCGTATTCCAGCAATTCAGGAAGCTGTTGAGAAGTTCTTTGGAAAAGCGCCAAGTAAAGGAGTAAACCCGGATGAAGTTGTGTCATTAGGAGCAGCTATTCAAGGGGGGGTACTAACGGGAGATGTTAAAGACGTATTACTATTAGACGTTACACCTTTATCTTTAGGTATTGAAACTATGGGGAATGTGTTTACTAAATTAATTGATGCAAATACAACCATTCCAACTAAAAAATCACAAGTATTCTCTACAGCAGTAGATAATCAACCTTCAGTTGATATTCACGTATTACAAGGAGAGAGAGCTATGGCAGCGGATAACAAAACAATTGGACGTTTCCAATTAACTGATATTCCACCGGCACCAAGAGGAGTTCCTCAAATTGAAGTAACTTTTGATATTGATGCAAACGGAATTATCAATGTTTCTGCAGCAGATAAAGCAACAGGTAAGGTTCAAAATATTAGAATTGAAGCTTCTTCTGGATTAACAGATGAAGAAATTCAAAAAATGAAAGCAGATGCTGAGGCGAATGCTGAAGCTGATAAAAATGCAAAAGAAACAGCTGAGAAAATTAACGGAGCAGACTCTATGATTTTCCAAACTGAAAAGCAGTTAAAAGAATTTGGAGATAAATTATCGGCAGATAAAAAACAACCTATCGAAGCTGCTTTAGAAGAGTTAAAGAAAGCTCATGAATCTAAAGATCTTGCACAAATTGATGCAGCAATGGAGAAGATTAATGAAGCATGGAAAGTTGCTTCTGAAGAAATGTATGCAGCTCAACAACAAGCTGGAAATGCAGGAGAAGGAGCGCAACAAGCACAATCAGAATCAAGCTCACAAGGAGATAATGTTGAAGATGTAGATTTTGAGGAAGTAAAATAAGTAAGTTTATATAGTGATAAAAAAACACCTAATTTTTAGGTGTTTTTTTGTTTTTAAAATCCAATAAAACCAGATTGATTATTTGTACGAGTTAAGTTTAAACTTATTTATAATTCTAAAAAAAACAATGATAATCAACGTTATTACAGTAAATAATAATTGTTAAACTATTAAATGGTTTACAGGTTTTTAATGATGTAGCTTATATTTAATAAAAAAACTGTCCATAAGACAGCTTTTTTTATTATGAATATTTTTGAGTTATTGTTTATCTTTCAAAACCATTTTTAGCTCATCAAAATTAACACCATCTAAATCAACCTTAGCATTCTTCATCATGCTCATTATTTTTGATGGATTCATATTCTTACCTAAAATACGCGCAATTCCTACTCCAAAATCTTTTCCGTAACCTAGAGCAATAATTTCATCAATAGCATCAGCTTCACCGGAATAATAAACAGTAGCAGTAACCCCATCATTTTTAAAATTCATTAATTTTTTATAAGACGACTTATTTAAAAGTTCTTTTAACTTATTTTTTTCAGCCTCATAAGTAGCTTCATCTGAATTTTTATAAGGAAGTCCTGTAATGTTAATTTTTCTAATGCTTTCATAAGCAGTTTTATCCTCTTCGTCAGATTGGTTGGCGTTTAGTTGAAGAACACTAGCAGGAATATCAATAGTAATAAATCCTTTTTTCTCTTGGCTTTCTACCAAATATGTTTGTAAAGAGTCTTTTTTACAAGAAACAGATAAAAGAGATAAAAGCAATAACGAGAATATATATAGTTTTTTCATGATAGTCATTTTTATAATTAGATAAAAAAGTTGGGTTTTACACCCAACTTTCAATGTGTTAGATATGGCTTATTTTTCTTTGTCTTTATCAGAATATTTTTCTGCTATTTTAGAAAGCTTGTTTACATCTATTTCACCGGTTAATGAAATAATTACAGAATTTAATTTGTTATTTGAGTCTGTATTTTTTACAAACATTAAAACTTCACTAACTAAATCTTTATTCTTTGTAGCTTTAACATAAATTTTAACTCTAGAGTCTTTATCTTTTACTCTCATTAATTGAGTTAAATTAGAAGTTTTAATAGCAGAGTTTACCATTTCATCCATTTTTGAAGCTACCTGAGCATCTTCAGATGAAAATATTTTTAATTCATTTAACCCTTTTGCTATGTTAAAAACTTCCATGTCATCAGATTTTGCATCCGGAAACTTTTCAAGTAAAACAAACATATCTTTGGTTACTACTACAGATGATACTTCATCTAAATCTTCAAGCTTGTCAAAAATTGACTGTCCAAATGTTACGCTTGATGTTACAATAAAAGCTAATATAAATACTAATTTTTTCATGATCTTTTTAATTTAAATTACTTGGTTTTAATTAATAGTTTACGGTTTTAAGTGCTTTGTTTACGGTTTCTTCATAGGTATTTAGCTGTCCTATTGCATCTTTTCCTTTATTAATGTTGTTTGAAACAGCATAAATTGCTTCGTTTCCTTTGTTAAGATTGACGGATACCATTTGCAATGCTTTTTTTACCTGAGCAAATTGTTCTGCTAATTGTTCCTCTCTAAGATGCTTTTCGTATTCTAAAATACCTATATAAGTACTAAACAATAAGACTACTGACGCTGCTACCGATAACCATTTCCAGTTCTTTTTTCTTTTAATTTCAGGTTTTAACTGAATGGTTTTAGTAAAGGTTTCATCTTTGCTTTGTTTAAAATAACTAAACATTAAACGGTACTCTTCTAAATGTGGAGCTACATTATCTGAACAAAAATAATTTTGTAATAATTGCTCTTCTTGCAAAGTTGTTTCTGCGTTTAGATATTTTTCTACTAAATTCTCTATGTTAGCTAACTCCATAGTTGTGTTGTTTTATTAGTTCTTCTCTTATGGTTTTTCTAGCTCTTGAAAGTGCTACTCTAACTGCTGTCGGTTTCATATCAACCATTTTACAAATTTCATCAAAATCATACTGCTCAATATCTCTTAGTTGAATGATAATTTTTTGCTGTTCCGGTAACTTTTCAATGAGCTTATGTACTTGGTTTAGTGTATCATTATTTTCTACCTTTTTTTCTAAGGATGTATCTTTTTCTTTGTAGTTGCTATGAACTAACGTTAAATTACTGGCCTGTTTAGATTTTAATCGATCAAAACAGTAATTTTTAGTCATGGTCATTGCAAAAGCTTCTACATTTTTATACTCAGATAACTTTCCTTTGTTTTTCCACAATTTTAAATACAACTCTTGTGTAGCATCTTCAGCTTCTTCTGTAGAAACTAAAAGTCTTTTTGCTAAACGAAAGACTTTGTCTTTAAAGGGTAAAACAACTTTTAAAAAGTCTGACTGTTTCATTGTTTGGTTGATTGAATTAGGTAAACTATAAATATATTTTTTATCTTGTTTACATCTCTACGACGATACATAATAAAGTTTGTTACATCATTAGTTAAAAAAAATAATAATATTATTTAAATTGCGTTGTATTATAATTAAAATCCTTGAGAATGAAAGTGTCTAAAGTTTATCTGTTTTTTATAGGTCTTCTTTTTTTTATCTCCTGCAGTAAAAAAGATGAAGTACCGGGGAATGTTCAAGTACAAAGTTTTGTGTGGAAAGGATTAAATGCCTATTATTTATGGCAAGGAGAAATTTCTGATTTATCAGATAGGCGCTTTACTTCTGATCAACAGTTGTATAGTTATTTATCCGGTTTTGAAGATCCTAATACGTTATTTGAAAGTTTATTATATCAAAGAAATGTTGTAGATAAATGGTCTTGGATTGTTGATGATTATATTGCCCTAGAGCAAGCTTTTCAGGGTACAACATTAACTACAGGTATGGAATTCGGTTTGGTACGATATAAAACGCAAACAGCTAATGTTTTTGGTTATGTTCGTTATGTAGTACCGGGAACAGACGCAGAAACACAAGGGGTTACCCGAGGAATGATTTTTAATCAGGTAAATGGGGTACAGTTAACAGATCAAAACTATAGAAGCTTATTATTTTCAGATGCAAATTCCTATACTATTGGGTTAGCAGATTATAATAACGGAGATCCGATTGCTAACTCAACAACGATTACATTAACTAAAAGCAGTTATACAGAAAATCCTGTATACATAGCTAAAACGCTTGATGTAAACGGTCAAAAAATAGGATACTTAATGTATAATAGCTTTACAGCTAATTTTGATGCACAATTAAATCAGGCATTTGCTCAATTTAAGGCAGATAACGTTACTAATTTAATTATTGATTTGCGTTATAATGGTGGTGGTTCAGTAAGAACAGCTACTCGTTTAGGAAGTATGGTTACCGGACAGTTTAATGGAGAAGTATTTGCAAAGCAATTATGGAATAATAAATATATGAGCATCGTAAATCCGGAATCATTGATAGACAGATTTCCTGATGTGATTGACAATAATGTATCTATAAATAGTTTAAATCTAACAAGTGTTTATTTTATTACAACTAACAATTCGGCTTCGGCTTCAGAATTAGTAATTAATAGTTTATTACCTTATATAGATGTTAAAACTGTTGGAACAACAACGCATGGAAAATACGTAGGATCTATTACGTTATACGATTCTCCAACGTTCTATTCAAAAAAAGATATCAATCCTAATCATAACTGGGCTATGCAACCAATCGTTCTTGAAATTGTGAATAAAGACAATCAAAATCAAAAGAACGGAATTGATCCAAATGTTGAAATCAGAGAGAATTATGGTGATTTAGGTATTTTAGGAGATGTTAATGAACCTCTATTGAAAAGAACCATTGAATATATAACAACAGGTAGCAGAGGAGGAGTTACGGTGCTTCCTTTTACTTCTGAAGTTATTGATAATTCAAAATCAGGAAGCCCTACATACAATAATATGTATGTAACTATTAAAAGAGATTAAGAACATAATAAATAATAAAAGAGCAGAGAAATTTCTCTGCTCTTTTATTATAATAAGGTCATTTGTTGATTGGTATTATCTTGATTCGGAATTTTTAAGTTTATATTTAATTCATGGTTGAGCTTTTTAATAAAATAGCTGGCAAGTAAAGGCGATTCTACTTCTAGGTTTTGATGAATAAAGAAATGAATGTTTTGTAGCCCTAAAGTATTCCATTCTTTTAATCGAGTAATCCAATCATCCAAGCGGGTGTAATCTGAAGTATGGTTGGCCCCCACATAACGAATAAAGGCTTCGTTAGAAGTTAAACACATGTGTACCATATCTCTTCTTCCTGCTGTATCAACAAGTACATTGGCAATATTATACTCTCTTAAAAGTTCGGTATATTCTTCAAATATAACGGCATCAGAAAACCAATCGGGATGACGAACTTCTATAGCTAACGGAATTTCAGTAGGCCAGCTTTTAGCAAAGTTTTCAATTTTATCAAAGTTTTTAGGACTAAAATTTGAATGTAATTGTAAAAAAAAAGTTCCTAATTTTTCTTCTAAATGAACAGCACAATCTAAATAATAATTTACAACTTCTTGTACACCTTCAAGTCGCTTCCAATGACTAATTTCTTGTGTGAGTTTAGGAAAGAATTTAAAATTATCCGGTGTTTTAGCTTTCCATTTCTCAAATTGTTCGGCAGGAAATTGACGATAAAAAGTAGCATTTAATTCTATTGAATTAAATTGCTTAGCATAATATTCAAGCTCATCTTTTATACCTCTCGGGTAAAAACCTTTTAAATCCGTTTTATTCCATTTAGCACACCCTACATACACATTAGGAGTGCCGGCTTTTTTGTATGGTTTTAAAACATCAATAGTTTTTTGATGTGTTTTTGGAAGTGTAAAATCAACTAATTCCGGATGCTCAACTTTTCCAAATTTCATTTACTTATCAATTAGTTCGGTTCTAAAATCGTTCATTGTTTCATCGTCTTTAAGTTTTGCATATTGCAACCCTTGTTCCCACCATCGGGTCATTTGCTTTTTATCAAAAATTAATGAGTTCGTTGTTAACACAGTAGGTGTATAGTATAAATTCAATTTAACATCATTATGTTTGGCTGATAACTTTCCAATAGTAATATTGTGTTTTTCAACATGTTCAAGCATAAAATCAAAAACATTAAGCATAAGTGAAAAAGGGTTTCTGGCAGGCATTCTGTTTATTTGCGTAACTTCGGTTTCTAAAATAATAGCATCTATTTCTTTAGCTCCTCTTAAAATAGCTTCTCTAATAGGAATTAAACAACCAAAACCCCCATCAGCATATTGGCAAAAATCTTTTTCAAGTAAGCTCATAAACGGAACATAATTGCAAGAACCCCAAATCCAATCACAAAAATCGTCGTATTCACACTCTAAAATAGATTTGTATTCTATTTTGTTGGCTGTTAAATTTGAAATAGTAACAACAACTTCTTTATTTTCCTTTCTTATTTCATGATACATCTCTTCAGTTATATTTTGCTGTATAAGACGTAATAGATTTTTACTTTCGCCAAAGGTTTTACTGCCATTAAAAAAGTTGAGTAAGGTATTTCTGTGTCTAATTGAAATAACCTTTTCTCCATGAACCGTTTTTATTTTAAAAGGACTGTTACTAAAAATTGAGTATTGATTAACATTGGTGTACAATTCTTTTAATTCCTGAACTTTACCCAAGGCAAGATGAGAAACCATTAAGCTGCCTGTAGAAGTGCCTAAAAGTAAATCATACTTTTTTTGTTTTTTGTTGAGTAAGTACTCGGCAACACCTCCGGCAAAAGCCCCTTTACTACCTCCTCCAGAAATAACCAATGCTTTTTTCATTGAATTTATCTATTTTAGTTGTGTAAAAATATCAAAAAATGAAACGTTTTCTAGCTCTTTTTTTTATTGCAATGTTATCAATTTCATGCAAAAAGGAATATCAACCAAGAACAATTGCAGATATTCACATAGACACCTATGCAAAGGATAGTTCCAGTATCCGAGCCATTAAAGCTATTTCTAAAGACTCTATGGTTTATGCCGATTCTAATGGAAATATAAGTAAAACAAAGGATGGAGGTAAAACTTGGGAAACCTGGAAAATTGTGTATAACGACTCTATAACTCCTCATTTTAGAAGTATAGCTGTTGTTAACGATACGGTTTTTGCATTGTCTGTAGCCAATCCTGCATTACTTTATAAAGTGTATAATAATACAACAAGGTTGGTGTACAAAGAAGAAGACCCGAAAGTGTTTTATGATGCCATGCACTTTTTTCCTGATGGAAAAAGTGCCATAGCAGTTGGAGATCCAACAGAAGATTGTCCGTCAATAATAGTTACATCTGATGGAGGAAATACTTGGTGTAAGGTAGCCTGTAAAGAACTTCCTCGTTTTGAGGAAGGAGAGGCGTTTTTTGCTGCTAGTAATACGAATATTAAAGTGTTAGAAGATACCGTATGGATTGTTTCAGGAGGAAAAAAAGCAAGAGTGTTAAAATCGCTTGATAAAGGAAAAACATGGGAAGTGTACGATACACCAATTGTTCAAGGAAACGGACCTCAGGGTATTTATTCGATTGATTTTTATGATGAATTAAACGGAATTGTCATCGGAGGTGATTATTCAAACCCTGAAGCAAATAAAGCGAATAAAGCAATTACTAAAGATGGAGGTAAAACATGGACTATTGTTGCTGATAACCAAGAACCTGGATATAAAAGCTGTGTGCAATATATTCCCGGTACAGAAGGAAAAGAAGTTATTGCTGTAGGAAAAACAGGAATTTCATTTTCTAACGACGGAGGAGTGCACTGGAAAAAGATAAGTGATGAGTCTTTTTACACAATTCAGTTTGTTGACAAGTATATGGCATGGTTGGCCGGACATGAAAAAGTGGGGAAACTTATCTTAAATTAATCTTAATATTTTGTTAAACATAACTTTAAAATTTTAAGAAATTCTACTTTTAAGAACTAATTCAACTTTATTAAAATGAAAAAACTTTTCATATTACTACTCTTTTCTAGCTTAGTACATATTAGAGCTCAAGAGTATTTCCCCACAAATACGGGCGTTAAAACAACGAAAAGCGATGTAATAGCTTTTAAAAACGCAACAATATATGTAACTCCTGAGCAAGTTATAAAAAAAGGAACTTTACTTATAAAAAACGGTAAAGTATTACAAGTAGGTAAATCTGTTGATATACCGGCAGAAGCTGAAATTATTGATGTAAACGGAAAAACTATGTATCCGTCTTTTATAGATGTTTATGCTGATTTTGGTATTGGAAAGCCTAAACCAGTAGGTAATTCTGATAGAAGACCTCAATATGATGCCACTAGAAAAGGTTATTATTGGAATGATCATATCAGACCGGATACAGATGCTTTTACGGAGTTTACTTATGATAGTAAAAAAGCAAAAGAATTACTGGACTTAGGATTTGGAGTCGTGAATTCGCATGTAGATGATGGAATTATGCAAGGGAACGGTGTTTTGGTTGCTTTAAATTCCGGTAGTACGGATGCGTACAGAATTCTAAACAAGAAGTCGGCTAACTATTTATCATTTTCAAAAAGTAGAAAATCAAATCAGTCGTATCCTACCTCTCGTATGGGAGCTATGGCTTTGTTAAGACAAGTGTATTTAGATGCTAAATGGTATGAAGGTGGTAATGCTAAAAATACAGATTTAGCATTGGAAGCTTTAAATGAAAATAAAGGAATGCCGCAAATTTTTAGAGCGGGTGATTACCTTAATGATTTACGTGCCGATAAAATTGGAGACGAATTTGGAATTCAATACACCATAGTTGGAGGCGGAGATGAATATGAACGCATTCAAGATATAAAAAGCACAAATGCAACGTTTATTATTCCAATTAACTTTAGAAAAGCTTATGATGTAAGCAATATTGCTTTGGCAAATAAAATAGCTCTTAGTGATATGCGTAAATGGAATCAAGAACCTTCTAATCCAAGTGTGTTAGCTAAAAATAATATACCGTTTGCTTTAACTACACATCAATTAAAAACAGCCAAAGACTTTTCAGCTAACTTACAAAAAGCAATTTCTTATGGTTTAGATAAAAAAGCGGCATTAGAAGCGTTAACAACAATTCCTGCCAAAATTTTAAATTCAACAACTATCGGGAATTTAAAAGAAGGAAGTTATGCTAACTTTTTAATTACTTCCGGAGATATTTTTGATGCTAAAACTACATTGTATGAAAATTGGGTGCAAGGAGCTAAACATGAAATTAATCCGATAGATATAAAAGATATAACCGGAGAGTATACATTGTCTGTTAACGGAAATGTTTATGATATGACCATTACAGGAAAAGGAACTAAACAAGACGCTGCTGTTAAAAAGGGAGATAAAAAAATAAGTGCTAAGTTTTCTTTTAGTAATGATTGGGTTCAAATAACATTGAATGAAGACGGAGTTTTTACCAGATTATCAGGTAAGTTAGATACTTCTAATACAATGAATGGAAATGGTGTTGATACTCATGGAAATGATGTAACATGGCAAGCTTCTCAAAAAGAGAAAAAAGAAGAGAAGAAAAAAGAAGAAAAAAAATCGGATAAAGATTCTGATCCGGTAGTAGTTGCTACGAGTTTTCCTAATGTTGGTTTTGGAAACTATACAAAGCCAAAACAAGAAACTATTTTAATTAAAAACGCAACTGTTTGGACTTCTGAAAACCAAGAGGTTTTAACCAATACAGATGTGTTAATTTTCAACGGTAAAATAACGAAGATTGAAAAAAATATCAACTCAGGTAAAGCAACTGTAATAGACGGAACAGGTAAATATGTAACTGCCGGAATTATAGATGAACATTCACATATAGCAGCTTCAGCAATTAATGAATCAGGACATAATTCATCGGCTGAGGTTACTATTGAAGATGTTGTAAACCCTGATGATATTAATATTTACCGAAACATTGCCGGAGGAGTTACTTCAATTCAAATATTACACGGATCTGCAAACCCAATCGGTGGGCGCTCAGCTATTATCAAACTAAAGTGGGGAGAGAATGCTGATGGACTTATTTATAAGAATTCACCAAAATTTATCAAGTTTGCTTTAGGTGAAAACGTAAAACAATCTAATTGGGGAGATAATAACACTGTTCGTTTTCCACAAACCAGAATGGGAGTTGAGCAGGTGTATATAGATTATTTTCAAAGAGCAAAAGAGTACGATGCTTTAAAGAAAAGTGGAAAACCTTATCGTAAAGATATTGAGTTAGAAACATTGGCAGAAATTGTAAATAAAGAGCGTTTTATATCATGTCACTCGTATGTTCAGTCTGAAATTAACATGTTAATGAAAGTTGCTGAAAAGTTCAACTTTAACGTAAATACATTCACTCATATTTTAGAAGGTTATAAGGTAGCCGATAAAATGAAAGCACATGGCGTTGGAGGTTCTACTTTTTCAGATTGGTGGGCTTATAAATATGAAGTAAATGATGCAATACCTTACAATGCCGCTATTATGCATAATCAAGGAATTACAGTTGCCATTAACTCAGATGATGCGGAAATGTCTAGAAGATTAAATCAAGAAGCCGCTAAAACAATGAAATACGGAGGGCTAAGTGAACAAGATGCTTGGAGTATGGTAACTATTAATCCGGCTAAATTACTTCATTTAGATGATAGAACCGGAAGTATAAAAGAAGGAAAAGATGCAGATGTAGTTGTGTGGAGTGATAACCCTTTATCTATTTATGCAAAAGCAGAAAAAACAATTATAGACGGAGCTATTTATTTTGATATCAATAAAGATTTAGAAAAGCGTAAAGCTATAAAAGAAGAGCGTTCTAAGTTGATTAATATGATGTTAAAAGAAAAGGTAAAAGGAGCACAAACTCAGGCACCGGTTAAAAAAGTAAAAAGATTATTTCATTGTGATACAGAATAAGAATTTAAAGAGAGCATTCATGAAAAAAAATATTTTATATAGTTTATTATGTTTCTTATTCTTAGGAAATATAGTAGCACAGCAAACACCGGCACCTAAACAAACTGTTGGGTATTCAATAGAAGGCGCTACCGCTCATTTAGGAAACGGACAGGTAATAGAAAACTCATTAATAATGTTTTCCGGAGGTAAAATAACTTTCGTAGGAAGTGCAAATGTAAGAATAGCCAGAATAGGTACCGTTATTCATGCTAAAGGAAATCATGTATATCCGGGGTTTATAGCTGCTAATACCTCACTAGGATTGGCAGAAATTGATGCTGTAAGAGCTACAAGAGATGTTGATGAAGTAGGAGGTATGTTACCTCATATACGAAGTATTATTGCTTATAATGCAGAGAGTAGAGTGGTTGAAACCATGAGACCTAACGGAATATTAATGGGGCAGATTGCCCCAAGAGGCGGTACCATTTCAGGAACTTCTTCTGTTGTGCAATTTGATGCATGGAATTGGGAAGATGCTGTTGTAAAGGTTGATGATGCTATTCACTTAAATTGGCCTAATAATTTTAGCAGAGGTCGTTGGTGGTTAGGTGAAGATGGTGGATTAAAGCCTAATAAAGATTATGAAAAAAATGTAAATGAAATCAATGATTTTTTTAAAGATGCTAAAAGGTATTTAAAAGGGAATAAACAATCTGTTAACTTGCCTTTTGAAGCTTTAAAAGAAGTATTTGACGGAACCAAAAAGGTATTTGTACATGTTGACGGAGAAAATGGAATTACAGATGCAGTAACAATGTTTACTAAATTAGGAATTAAAAACATAGTTATTGTTGGTGGCCATGAAGCAGAAAAAGTTGCTGAGTTATTAAAGTCAAATGCCATTCCTGTAGTATTAGAAAGAGCACATCGTTTACCCTCAGGAGAAGATGAAGATTATGATCGCCCTTACCGCTCTGCCAAAATACTTTCTGATGCAGGTATATTAATAGGTTTAGGAATGGATGGTGAAATGGAACGTATGAATACAAGAAATCTTCCTTTTTATGCCGGAACCTATGCTGCTTACGGATTACCTAAAGAAAAAGCAGTACAATTAATTACACAGAATAATGCTAAAATTTTAGGAATAGATGAGATTGTAGGAACTCTTGAAGTAGGCAAAGATGCTACATTATTTATTTCTAAAGGAGATGCTCTTGATATGAGAGGAAATAGCATAATAGAAGCATTTATTCAAGGAAGAAAACTAAGCTTAGAAACGCATCAAACAACTTTGTGGAAGCGTTATTCAAATAAGTATACAAACTAATTTTTTAGTCTCCCCCCTCTTTTTAATGCGCCATTCTTTTTCAGAATGACGTTTTTTTATATCAGCGTAAAAAATAAACATATCTAAACAGCTTTTTATACTTTTAGCCCATGAAGTTTTATCAGAAAGAAATTCAATTACCGGAGTATAGAAGAGGGTATCATTTAATAACAGATTTATTACTAAATGCAATTCCTGAAATTAAAAACATACGAATTGGGCAGTTTCAAGCGTTTATAAAACATACTTCAGCTAGTTTAACAATTAATGAAAATGCTGATCCTACGGTTCGTGTAGATTTTGAAACGCATATAAACAAAATGATTCCGGAAAACATGCCTTATTATCAGCATAATTATGAAGGACCAGATGATATGCCGGCGCATTTAAAAAGTTCGTTATTAGGCTGTCAAGTTCAAATTCCTATTACAAAAGGAAGATTAAATCTAGGTACTTGGCAAGGAATTTACTTAGGAGAACACAGAACTTACGGAGGAAAAAGAAAAGTTGTACTCACTATTTTTGGCGAAGAGTAGAGATTTAATTAATATTGTTTATTTTTTTATTAGAATTTATGTTTTTTATGTTAAAAAAGAGGAATTGGTTAATTTTTTAACATTTGATTGCGTATTGTTTTTTGTGAAAGGTTTTTTATTAATTTTATAAGACTTAAACCCTTCAAAATCAACATTATGAAAAAAATCTACTTGTTTTTCATATCATTGCTGGTATGTCAAACTAATTTTTCACAAACAAAAAATCCTAATGATTTAGGTATCATTCAACAACATTTTAACGGATTAAAGAAGAAAGGAACAGACACTTCTCCAGACTATGCAGAGTGGAAAGTTTCCGGTACAGCTTCATCTCTTAAAAAAGGACTTACTCATTACTATCTGACACAGTATTACAATGATATTCCCATTGTAAATGGAATGTATAATCTATCTATATTAAACGGTAAGGTTAATTTTTCTAAAAATCAATTTGTAACCAATTTAACTTCAAAATCCGCTAATGCAAAATCGGTATCTGTAACAGAAGTTCAGGCAGTTAATGAAGTAATAAGAGCACATGCTTTGCCTTCTGCCGGAAAGCTGGTAAAACAGTTAAGAAATAAAAACGGTGATGCTATTTCTGAATATAATGATACCGGCATTACAGAAGGAAATGAACCCATTCTTGTTCAAAAAGTTTATTTACTCCATGAAGATGCATTAAAGCTTTGTTGGAATGTAAACTTATATGAAAAAGGAGGTAAAAACTGGTGGAATAGTTATGTAGATGCTTCTAGTAATAAGATTTTAGCAGAAGATAATTGGGTAATCTCATGCGACTTTGGCGTGTCTGAAAATGATAAAATTCACACACATACTACTCATGATGCCAATGAATATTTTCATTCAAATACTCCTTATTTAAAAAATTTGAGCATGTTGGCACCGGATTCATATAATGTATATGCTATGCCATTAATTAACCCTGATGACGGAGGAAGAACAGTAGTTACAAACCCTGCCAATACTACGGCGTCACCTTATGGGTGGCATGATACCAATGGAGCATCTGGAGCTGAATATACATATACAAGAGGAAATAATGTATGGGCTCAAGAAGATGCTAACGGTAATAACGGAACAGGAGCATCGCCGAACGGAGGTAGTGGATTAGATTTTAACTTTCCTGTAAATTTAAGTCAATCACCAAGTAATTATCAAGATGCTTCTACTACCAATTTGTTCTACTGGAATAACATAATGCATGATGTTTGGTATCAATATGGTTTTGATGAAGCTTCAGGAAATTTTCAGGAAAATAATTACGGAAAAGGAGGTTCAGGAAGTGATTCGGTAAATGCAGACTCGCAAGACGGTAGCGGAACTAACAACGCAAACTTTGCTACGCCAACAGATGGTAATAACCCTAGAATGCAAATGTTTTTATGGAACAGAACAACTCCGGGAAGAGATGGTTCATTTGATAATATGATTATAGCTCATGAATACGGACATGGTATTTCTACTCGTTTAGTAGGAGGTCCTAATACAAACGTGTTGGGAGGCTCTGAGCAAATGGGTGAAGGTTGGTCTGATTGGTTTGGTTTAATGCTAACCATGAAAGCCGGAGATCAAGGAACAGACGGAAGAGGAGTAGGAACGTATGTTTTAGGACAAAGCCTTAGCGGTGTTGGAATAAGACCTACGGTATATTCAACTAACAGAAGTTTAAATGATACAGACTATGCGGATATAGGCGGGTTGCGAGTGCCTCATGGAGTAGGATATGCGTTTGCTACTATTTTATGGGATATGACGTGGCTGATTATAGATCAGGAAGGTTTTGATCCTGATTTTTATAATGGAACCGGAGGAAATAATGTTGCCATGGCTTTGGTAATTGAAGGTTTGAAAAATACAGCGAGTAATCCGGGGTTTGTATCCGGTCGTGATGGAATTTTACAAGCAGATCAAGATTTATATGGAGGAAAATATAAGTGTTTAATTTGGAAAGCTTTTGCCGGAAGAGGTGTTGGACAAGGTGCTGTTGAAAATAATGATGGAGGTTCTAATACGAATTCTGATCAAACAGTTTCTTTTGTGAATCCTTGTGATGGTGGAAATCCTGATCCGGGATCTTGTGAAGGAGACGTAGCTTCATTCCCGTTTAATGAAAGTTTTGAAGCCGGATTGGGGTTATGGAAAGATGCAACAACAGGAGATGATTTAAACTTTACCAGAAACTCAGGAGGAACTCCATCTAGTGCTACAGGACCAAGTGCAGCCTCTGATGGTAGTTATTATGTATATGTTGAAGCATCGGGGTCTGGGTATCCAAGTAAAAGAGCTATTTTAAACTCGCCATGTTTAAACTTTAGCTCTTTAACAACCCCAACACTGTCATTTCAGTATCATATGTACGGTACCGCAATAGCCTCGTTAACTGTTGAAGCAAGAAAAGACAATACAGGAGAATGGACTTCAGTATTTAGTAAAACAGGAGATCAAGGAAATACTTGGAATGCTGCTACCGTAGATTTAAGTGCCTATGCAAGTGAAGCAAGTGTGCAGTTACGATTTAATGTGGTAACAGGTTCCGGAACCAGTGGTTGGCAAAGTGATATTGCCATTGATGCAGTTTCTATAGGAAACGGAGATGGAGGTAACCCCGGAGGTGATTGTGACGCAATTAATTTTAACAACTTTACAATTAATTCTTTCTCTAATCAAGATGCTAGCGGAAACTATTCAATAGGGGCTTCAGGAGCTTCATTAACGTTAACCAATAATACATGGAAGTACATAGCTATGAATTATACGGTAACAGCAAATACGGTTATAGAGTTTGATTTTAGCAGTACTTCTGAAGGAGAAATTCACGGAGTTGGTTTTGAAAATGATAATTCTTTAACCCCTGCAAGATACTTTAAAGTATATGGAACACAGAATTACGGAATTACCAATTTTGACAATTATGTAAGTGGTACAAAAAAATATATTATTCCGGTAGGTGATTCTTATACAGGTGCTGCAGACCGACTGGTATTTATTAATGATCATGATACCGGATCAGGAAATAATTCTACGTTCTCTAATGTTAAAATTTATGAAGGTTCATGTGGAGCTTCATCAGTTGTTGTTGAAAGTTTTGGAACCCGTGTTGATACATTGGGTGATCAAGATGAAGATGCATTTACTTCAGTAGAGGTTGTTCCAAATCCTGTTAAAAAAGGAAATAGGCTAACTGTAACCGGACCAAAAAGAAGCATGGAAAAAGCATCTTTTAAAATTGTAAACATGTTAGGACAAGTGATGGAACAAGGAACTTTACTAAATAACAGTGTTCCTACACATACATTAGAAATAGGTGTTTATATACTAACTATTGAAAATGCAAAGAGCAAAACGGTAAAACGATTTATTATAGACTAAAATTTAGGTGTTTAGAAATTTTAGTGTAAAACTACTGAATATTTAATATATTAATTTCAAGAGGGCGTCTACAGAGTAAGACGCTCTTTTTATGGGGATGGGGTAGAAGACTTATCATTTTCTATAGTACTCACTATAGATTTAAAGGGGAAAACTATCAAAATAGAAGCTTTGTTTTTGAGTTAAAAAATACTTGTTATTAGCACTTAGAAAAAAGATGCTTACCTTTTAACAAAAAGATGCTTATGTTTTGGGCAAAAGATGCTTACCTTTTTATAAAAAGATGCTTATGTTTTTTTAGCGGTTGTTAATGTTTTGATAATTAACTAATTGAAAAGTATAGGTTTTTAAGTGAAGGATTAACCGATTATCAAAGGATAAAGGTTAAGAATGATAAGCTTCAAAAAACTCATGGGTTAGTTTTTTAATATCTTCTTCGCTATATTTTCTGGAAAAATGAACAGGAATAGGATGTTTAACAGCACTTTCTTTCATAATAGTACCTGACATTTTTGCGAAACTATGATAGTTAAGTATTGCAAAATACTGATCTTCATTTTTATAAAAACTTTCAATTAATACGGTATTACATCCGTAAAAATGCTCTTTAATTTTTTGATGATTCTCAACTGAAGGAGCGTGGTCCATGATAATACCTAAAGAATCTCCTTTTTGAATATTGAGTAAATAGAATAAATCTTCAGCTTTATACTCTTCTTTATTAATTGTTATAATCGAATCATTTTTGCCGGAAATAAAAGCCTTTTTTAATTCCTTAATCCATGGGCCTCCGTTAAAATTACCGGAAGTTAAATTTATTTTAACAGTATCTTTCTCTGTAAACTGATAAGCTAAACTCGGAATTTTGTGATTCAGAAGAACACCTGTTACGATAAAATCACTTTCTTCAAATAAAATAGCAGAATTATACGTGTTTATTTTTTTTAATTCCCATAGAGGAGGTGTAAGCTCATACGTTATAATTTCAGTATCAGAAATCATTTCTCTAATTTCATAGGTAATAGATTCTTCATTAATAAGATTCCATGAATAGCTTTGAATTCTGGATTGAACTTGTTTTCCTATATTCTCAGGACCACAAATAATGACTCTTCTTTGAATTCCTATTTGATGACGTATAACAGCGTCAAAATTTACAAAATGATCAATATGCGTATGACTTATAAAAATAGCATTGCAATTTTGAATTTCTTTAATAGTTAGGTTGCTGGCATCTCCACATTCGCATAAGTAATTCCACGGATGATTATTTGCTTTAACCAAAATAGAAATGTCTTCATTATGCGTGTTTTTAATTTCAGAGGTAAACATATAAATGTGGAGTGTTAACTATTAATTTCTCTACCTAAAGAGTCTACTTTTTTTAATAAAGTAGGAATTCGAAATGCTCCGTCCATATGTTTTATATTTTCAGCAGCTTTGTCTAAATGAATCCCCATGCCGGTAATATATAAAGGTTTTTGACTGTTTCCTCTAAGAACAGCTTTTTTACACGTATTAATTTTAGCAAAATTATTTTTAGCAACTCCTATAATCGGAATTTTACCTTGTAATTCATGATATAAATAGCCACCTAATCCCAACTTTTCATGATCGTCAAGAACTACAAAGCCATCAATAATAATAGCTTTACAGTTGGTTGTGTCTATTTTTTTTAACAGACTTACAATACAAGGAAGTTCTCTTTTATAAAATTCACCGGAAACATATTCGCTAATACCGGTTACCGTTTCTTGATAAACAAAAGCTTCTGTTGGATCAGACCAATTTTCAAACTGCACACAAACAGTTTTAGCTTTGTCATCATAATAATAAGTGTCAAATGCAAGAATCATTTAAAAGCAGGTTCTCTAAAAGTAATATTTATTCGGCCGTTTTTATAGTTGTTGTTTTGAAGTAAGCTATGGGTATATCTTGATTGGCAATAAGCTCCCATAACCAACATACTTCCATTGGCTAACTCTATAGAATAATGGTCATCTGTTTCATTATTTTTAAAGCTAAACTCTCGTTTTTCACCAAGACTAATAGAAGGAAGAATAGTGTTAAATCCGGAGGTTTCCTGATCGTTATGATACGGGGCAAAATAATTACCGTTTGGATAGTATAAACACATGGCTAACTCAAATTCTTTCTGAAGAAAATTCTCAACTTTTTCTCGTAATTTTTTCATTTCTCCTGACCAAACATAGGATTTTCCATGAATTTCTTCCGGGTGACTGTTTTGTTGGATAAGTCTATCACTGGCAAAAATAATTTTAAAACTATCCGTTTTAATTAACTGACCACCTGCATATACTGTTAATTGCGATTCATGAATTTTATATTCATTAATCAATGTAGTATATAAATTTGAGGTTTCTTCTTCCGTTAAAAAATTCTCAAAATAATCAACAGTACAGTTTAAAGGTAATTTCATCTGTTTGCTATTATTATTGGTTTGGTTGTTATACTTTTTATTGATGTATTATTAAAAATAAAATTTATAAGCCTTGTTATTTAGGTATTCCAAAAATAATTAAAAGTAATACTAAGTAAGATGGGGAATCATTAATAATTTTAGGTGCTATTTTTTAATAGGTGTGTTAACGTTGACGGTACAGGAATAAAAACAGGGATGATTATTATATGTAAACAACTGTAAACTAAAAGCAAAAGCCCTTTCAAAAGAAAAGGCTTTTTAATAAAATATAGAAAAAGGATTATTCTTTTTTTACTATTATTTTTTTTACGATAACACCATCTATATTACTGTGTAGTATATATACACCATTTTTTCGATCGTTTAAGTTTAAAATATTTCTTTTCCCGGATTCTATCAAATTCCCATAGATATCATATGCGTTAATTTGAGCATTATCTAAAGATTGTTTAGAAGAAGAAAAACTTCTTTTATTTGAGCAAGGATCTTCAATAATACGTTGTACACTATAACTGTTTTTTTCTGTTAATTTAAAAGCTAACCTACTCTCACAAGGTTCAGGGGCTGGTGGGGTAACATCTCTATAAATTATTGTAGAACCACAGGCATTAGTTGCAGTAATTTTTATATGAACTCTCCAGCTGGTGCAGTTTCCGTTTCCTAAACCTTCAAAACCACTACCTCCAAAACTTCCATAGCATCCACCACTTCTTGAAATTACTTCCCATTTTGTTGAGGTAATTCCTTGCTCATAAATGTTAGTGTTATTATCACCAATTAATAATACTTTTACGTAGTTTGACCCAATAGGTTCTAATTGTGTGGTAATATTGGGTTTATTAACCCATATTTTTTTTGTTAATGTTCTTTGACCACATTCTAAGTTTCCAACGGTGGCTGTTAATATCACCTCACCTGTAGATGAACTGGTTTTTTTAGAAAGATTTATTGAATTATTAGATATAGTATAATTGACTAAATCTGCCCCTTTAGAAATACTCCAGTTAGGAGTAGCTCCACCGAATAAAGAATAGGTTTCCGAACTACATAAAACATTTTTACCTTGAATAGTGCTATCAGAACAAAATGCAGAGCAATCTGTTTTTTTTACAACATTAGAAAGCTCGGAAGCTAACCAGTTTCCGTTACGAGCGGTAAATTCTAAATGCCTTTCGTTGTTGTTATTAGGATTATTAGTCGCTTTAAATGCGGTAGTGAAATTTTGAAACGGAGTGTTTAAAGGAGAAACCGGAGGAAAAGCTCCTACATATGAAGTTTTAAAATCGTTATTAGAAGTTGCTGAAATACCTAAAGCACTAGGGGTAGGTACTATGGTAAATTTATCGTTAATTGATAATCCGTTTATATTAAGCTTTCCTATATAAGTACCAATATCTATAAAGCCACCTCCAAAATTATCGTAATGTTTGTTTATAAAGCTTGGTTGATTTATTTGTTTGTTAACTATGCTGGTAGTAACAGGAATTAGCCATAGTATTTTTTTAGTGTAGGTTATTTGAAAATGATGAATTTTATTTCCTCCGGTAGGGTATAATGCTCTGTCTTGAAGTATAACAGAAAACTTTGAGTTTCCGGGTAATAGCCCTAGTATTCCAACTTTAAAAAAATCATAATCTACTAAACTACCCGCTAAGGCACCACCAACAGGAATAACAATAAGGCTAGCTAAGTCTTGTAAAAAAGATAAGGATTTACTGTAATTGTAGTTTATTAAAAAATCCCCGGCATTAAAATTCTGTGTACTACCACATTCACTACCGTTACTCATGGCAATATTTCGAATACCGTTTTGGCTTGGATATCCTTTATTGTTAAGCTCATTATAAAAATTTGTATGGGTGGTATTATCTATAGCATAATTGTTGTTAGATCTATTTACCAACATTTGCCTTGTTGCGGGTTGGTCTAAAAGACTAAAGTACTTGTAAGCAGGATCTTGAAGTGTTGTAATTCTTATTAAAGTATATAAAGGAGCTTGTACTACTTGATTTCTTAAATTTCTGTACATATATTGTATAGAGAGTGGTATGTTAGCTCCTTGTTGGGGTGAGTCTTGCGAAACAAATAAACGTACTTGGTGTGTTAAATTACGTTGCTCCATGTCACGCAAGGCATACCTGCAAACTACACCACCCATGCTTTGCCCAATAATTACATTTTTTTCGGTACTGCCACTTAGCGCTTTTTGTTGGTTTACCCATTTTATAACCTCTTCAACCACTAAGGCATTACGTTGTATATAGTCCATACCATGGTGCCAATTTACATAGATTAAATCGTATTTCTGATCGTTTAGTTTTCGTGGGTCGCCTATTAAAAGAGTCCTTAAATTACTAGCTCCTTCTTCTACTGATGTTTTGAATTTATTAAAATCATCGGAACTATGTCTGGTTTCGGGGGATAAAAGGGTAGAAAAATCCCAGCCTTCTACTACAATTAGAGGTTTGGTAATTTTACATTCTTTATTTGCATAATCTACAAAAATACGAGCCTTTCCTGGTTGCCCTAAATAACTTTGAGAACTTTGTATATCAAAAAAACGAATACCGTTAGTTTCATTTAAATTACAAACGTCGTTACCTGCTGTGCTTTTTTGCAATACATTGGTTATTTTAAATGGAGCATTTACCCCGTTTTTTATGATAATTTTTGAGTGGCTGTACAATACTTGCCCGTTGGTAAGGGTAAGTTTGTATTTCCAAATTTTGTTTCCTTCTTGTGTGTAGTTAACAGAAACCAGTTGGTTGTAAGGAAGCAATCGGTAGCCTCTACCATCGGCAAAATCGGCCTCTATTTTTAAAATTTCAGTAGCACTGTTGGTGTACAATAGTGCTTGGGGCAGTTTTACTTGTAATTGTAGGCCGGTGTACACCTGTATAGGTGTAGTTAAGGCAAATGTTTTTAAGGTTTCATAAGGGTTTTGCCAAACACCGTTTACATATTTATCGTAAAACTTTCCGTTACTGTAGGTAAGTTTACCATTGTTGGTAGCGTTGCTTATAAAACGTCCGTAGGCAAAATACAAGCCAGCTAAAGCTATATGGGTATCTGTACGTTGGTTAAACCATTGTTCATCTAACACATCGGGTGCAACAAAACCGGAACTAACCTCAGTAATACGCCCCATTAGTAAGGTTTTGTATATTTCTTTTAAGCGTTGGGCACTCACATAATTTTGTGAGCTTAGTGTGCCGTTAAAGGCAGGAACATCGGTAAATTCCATAGCCATATCTAACAAAATACCTTTGGGTACCTTGCTTTTGTTTAATTGGCCAAACAGAGTATTCATTTGGTTGGCAAATGTGGTGTTAATTTCTTCTTGTGCGGTAGTTAGTGTTGTATATATAACAAACACTAACCAAAGTAATATTCTTTTCATATTTTTGTAGTTAAAGTTAAATAATGGTGAGAAAATTGTTTAGCTGTACTGAAAGATTGCCTACCTGGTAGGTGGTCTTTCTTTTGGTTTTTGTTTTTACATAAATTTATTTTTAAGGTGTATACTGCATATCAAAGCGTCCTTCTCTGATTTTTATAATTTTTCCATCGGTTATTCTTTCAGCATCAAACCAAAAAGTACCTGATATGATGGATTTAGTAGGGTCTAATTTGGTAATAGTAAGTTCTCCGGTTATAGTGTCCGTTGTGCCATAACCATATTGCCCTCCTAGGGTAAAATATGCATAAGCCGAATTTTCAGGAAGTTCTGCCTTTAATTGATAGGTTTGTCCTTCTGTGAATTCTAATTTATTTGTTCCTACAATTACTTGTCTTATTACATTTTGCTGGTCGTTGAAGAACCGGAGACCGAATTCATAAGCTCCGTCTAAAAATTGATAAAAACAAGTAGTAGAGGGTACCCCAAAAGGTTTTTTTTGGTGAGGTAAAAACACTTTACCATCTACCAAGCATCCAACGGTGTTTTCACCTGTTTGTGTAATGGGGGGCAGTTCTGTTTGCGGTTTAATAATATCGTCTTTACTGCAATTGGTAAAAGTTGCTACCAAAGCTAAAAGCACCAGTTTCTTTTTTAATAGGGTTGTTAATTTCATGGTTTTACGTTTTTGTTTTTTTATACGGTATACTGCATATCAAAGCGCCCTTCTCTGATTTTTATAATTTTTCCATCGGTTATTCTTTCAGCATCAAACCAAAAAGTACCTGATATAATCGATTTAGTAGGGTCTAATTTCGTAATAGTAAGTTCTCCGGTTATAGTGTCCGTTGTACTATAATTATATATCCCTCCTCCCTCAATTGACACATAAGCGTATGCTGAGCTTTTGTTTTTTTCATCTTTTAATTGATAGGTTTGACCTTCTATAAATTCCAATTTGTTGCCACCAATGAATATATTGCTAGATGGATTTTGTTTATTATTAAAAAAGCTCAGCCCGAATTCATAAGTTCCGTCTAAAAATTGATAATAACAAGTAGTAGAGGGTACCCCAAAAGGTTTTTTTTGGTAGGGTAAAAATACTTTACCATCTACTAAGCACCCAACGGTGTTTTCACCAGTTTGTGTAATGGGGGGCAGTTCTGTTTGCGGTTTAATAATATCGTCTTTACTGCAATTGGTAAAAGTTGCTACCAAAGCTAAAAGCACCAGTTTCTTTTTTAATAGGGTTGTTAATTTCATGTTTTTAGGTTTTTGTTTTTTTATACGGTATACTGCATATCAAAGCGTCCTTCTCTTATTTCTACGTTTTCTCCGTTAGAATTAACTGCATCAAACCAAAAAGTACCTGAGATAATGGCTTTATTCTGATCTAATTTATTGATAGTTAATTTTCCTTTTATTTCATTTGAGGTTCTGTAATCATATCCTGTTCCATTTTTATAAATCGTATATCTTCCAAAAGCATTATTCCCATCATCAAATACTAAGTTATATGACTTTCCTTCTTCAAAATTAATGTTGTGAGAAGCAATATTAATAGCTCTTAAATGTTCTTTTTTATTATTAGAAAAGCCTAAACTAAAATGCCATTGACCATTTACAAATTGATAAAAACAGGTTAATACAGGATTTCCCAGAGGATTACTACCTTTAGGTAAAAACACTTCACCATCTACCAAGCACCCAACGGTGTTTTCACCTGTTTGTGTAATGGGGGGTAGTTCTGTTTGCGGTTTAATAATATCGTCTTTGCTACAGTT
>NZ_JBOCUK010000024.1:0-54792 GCF_050606265.1 Tenacibaculum sp. TC6
AAAACTTTATTTGATTCTGACAAAACTTTTTTTAAGTTTTTTTCGTCTCTGTTTTTACAACCCTAACCTCAATGAACCCCCGTAAAATCGGACCGCAAAGATACTCACTTTTTTTCTTATCAAACAAACTTTTTTTAAAGTTTTTTTTACCCCTCTCACCGTATCTTATAACCCTATTTTAATGAACGTTGCTAACCTCTTTTCGCCGTTGCTATTTCCGTTAGCGGGTGCAAATATACAACCCTTTTTAAACCCCACAACTTTTTTTTAACCTTTTTTTTAAAGTATTTTTAAATATTAAATCAAACCAATGAATAACAATAACTTACAAATCAAAAAAAATATAACTAGTTTTTACATTAATCAGAAACTAAGGAAATACTTACTCTATATATAATATAGGTGCTCCTTTTATCTACCTCTACTACTCTACTTATTATCTATTATTAACTCAAGGTAATTTAAAATACATATAATACTATTGTACAAAAAATGCTTTTGCAATATCTTTGCCTCTTGAAAATTTCCACTTGTAGGGAAATTAAAGTATAATTTTATATAGATATAATGATTAAGATTACATTACCAGACGGAAACGTTAAAGAATTTGAAAGCAATAGTACTCCTATTGATGTAGCTAAAAGTATTAGCGAAGGATTAGCCAGAAATATTATTTCTGCCAGTTTTAATGGTCAAACCATTGAAACTACCACTCCTTTAACAACCGATGGTTCTTTAGTTTTATATACTTTTAATGATAAAGAAGGTAAAAAAGCGTTTTGGCATTCTTCTGCACACGTTTTAGCTCAAGCTATTTTAGAATTTTATCCTAATGCTAAATTAACCATTGGTCCAGCTATTGAAAATGGTTTTTATTATGATTTGGATTTAGGTGATGATATAATTTCAGAAAAAGACTTTCCTGAGATCGAGAAAAAATTCTTAGAGTTAGCTCGTGAAAAAGCTGAGTTTAAAATACGAGAAGTATCAAAAGTAGATGCTTTGAATTATTATAAGGAAAGAAACAACCAATATAAAGTTGAATTAATAGAAGGATTAGAAGACGGAGATATTACGTTTTGTGACCACAGTAATTTTACTGATTTGTGTCGTGGAGGTCACATTCCTAATACCGGACTTATAAAAGCGGTTAAAATTATGAATGTTGCCGGAGCTTACTGGCGCGGTGATGAAAAGAACAATCAATTAACTAGAGTTTATGGTATTTCTTTTCCTAAACAAAAAGAGCTAACGGAGTATCTTGATTTATTAGAAGAAGCTAAAAAACGTGATCATAGAAGACTAGGTAAAGAATTAGAATTATTTACTTTCTCACAAAAAGTTGGTCAAGGATTACCTTTATGGCTTCCTAAAGGGGCAGCTTTAAGAAATCGTTTAGAAGATTTTTTAAAGAAAGCCCAAAAGAAAGCAGGATATGAAATGGTAATGACTCCTCATATAGGGCAGAAAGAGCTTTACGTTACTTCTGGTCATTACGCTAAATATGGTGAAGATAGTTTTCAACCTATAACAACTCCAAAACAAGATGAGGAGTTTTTATTGAAACCTATGAACTGTCCACATCATTGTGAAATATATGGTCATAAACCTTATTCCTATAAAGATTTACCAAAACGCTTTGCTGAGTTTGGTACTGTTTATCGTTACGAACAAAGTGGAGAGCTTCATGGATTAACACGTGTAAGAGGATTTACTCAAGATGATGCACACATTTTCTGTACTCCGGAACAATTAGATTCTGAGTTTAAAAATGTAATTGATTTAGTTCTGTATGTATTCGGTTCTTTAGGTTTTGAAAACTTTACCGCTCAGGTTTCTATACGAGATATGCAAAACCTTGATAAATATATAGGTGATGCCGAAACTTGGGAAATAGCAGAAAATGCCATTATTAGTGCCGCTAAAGATAAAGGCTTAAATTTTGTAATTGAAGAAGGCGAAGCAGCATTTTACGGACCTAAATTAGATTTTATGGTTAAAGATGCTTTAGGTAGAAGTTGGCAATTAGGTACTATTCAAGTAGATTACAACTTACCTAAACGTTTTGATCTTACTTATAAAGGACCTGACAATCAGTTGCACAGACCGGTTATGATTCATAGAGCTCCTTTTGGTTCAATGGAACGTTTTATTGCAGTTTTATTAGAGCACACGGGTGGAAACTTTCCGTTATGGCTAACTCCTGATCAAGTTATTATACTGCCAATCAGTGAGAAATATCAAAATTATGCCGAAAAAGTTTTACATTTGTTAGAAAATTCCGAAATTCGCGCCCTCATTGACGACCGTAATGAAAAAACGGGTAGAAAAATTAGAGATGCGGAAGTAAGCAAAATACCTTTTATGGTGATTGTTGGTGAAAAAGAGCAAGAAGATGGTACTGTTTCTGTTAGGAAACATGGTGAAGGAGACATAGGAACTCTTAGTATTGAAGAGTTTGCTTCTTTAATTCAAAAGGAAGTAAATAAAACCTTAGTTTCTTTTTAAAAGTAATTAGATAGTAATTTTAAATTTATAAGTCATAGCAATTAGAAAAAGAGGTGATCGTAACACCAGAGTAATTAAAGAGGATCAACATAGAATTAATGAAAAAATTAGACATGTTGATGAAGTACGTCTTGTAGGCGATAACGTTGAAATTGGCGTTTATCCTTTAGCTAAAGCTAAAGAAATTGCTCAAGAACTGGAATTGGATTTAGTTGAAATCTCACCTAAAGCTGTTCCTCCTGTTTGTAAAATTATTGACTACAAAAAGTTCTTATATGAGCAAAAGAAACGTGACAAGGCTTTAAAAGCTAAAGCCACAAAAGTTGTAGTCAAAGAAATTCGTTTTGGTCCGCAAACAGACGATCACGACTATGAGTTTAAAAAGAAACATGCTGTTAAGTTTTTACAGGATGGAGCTAAATTAAAAGCTTTTGTTTTTTTCAAAGGTCGTTCTATTATATTTAAAGAACAAGGTCAGATTTTATTATTAAAATTGGCTCAAGATCTTGAAGATTACGGAAAAGTTGAACAAATGCCAAAACTTGAAGGTAAGCGTATGATAATGTTCATTGCTCCTAAAAAAACAAAATAGAAAAATATATAAGCAAGATAAAAACGTAAAACAAAATGCCTAAAATTAAAACTAAATCTAGTGCCAAGAAACGTTTCAAGTTAACTGGTTCTGGAAAAATCAAAAGAAAGCATGCGTTTAAGAGTCACATCTTAACAAAGAAGTCTAAAAAACGTAAGCTTGCCTTAACACACGCTACATTAGTACACAAGTCTGATGAAGCTAACATTAAGCAACAATTAGTATTAAAATAATTGTTAGCTAGGTAGTAAATTAATTATTAACCATGGAGTTAGGCCCACTAAGAATTATTTATAAAGTAAATAATCGCCTACTACAAAAACAATTTGAATTATGCCAAGATCAGTAAATTCAGTAGCTTCAAGAAATAGAAGAAAGAAAATCTTGAAGCAAGCAAAAGGTTACTTTGGACGTAGAAAGAACGTTTTCACTGTAGCAAAAAACGCGGTAGAAAAAGGAATGCTTTATGCATATCGTGACCGCAAAAACAATAAGAGAAACTTCCGTTCGTTATGGATTCAGCGTATTAACGCTGGGGTTCGTTTATACGGAATGTCTTATTCTCAGTTTATGGGTAAAATTAAAGCTAATGAAATTGAGTTAAACCGTAAGGTATTAGCTGATTTAGCTGTAAATAATCCAGAAGCTTTTAAGGCCATTGTAGAGAAAGTAAAATAAGTTTCATAACCTTGCTTATACTAAAAACCCAAACTTAAACGTTTGGGTTTTTTTAAACTAATACATTAAATTCTATATTAAAAAACTTTTTATGAAATTTTTAAAAGTCGCATTATTTTTTTTCCTCACCAATATAGCTGTTAGCCAAACTTCAACCCAAGAAACAGATGATACTTCTGTTAAAGGTCAGTTTGAAAGCCTTTATAAAAAATCAGGCTCCTATCAAAAATACAAAGTGATTGAAAAAAGTGCTTATAGCCTTTTACAAAAAAGTATTCTTGATTCTGTAAAAAATTTAAAACAGACTATTGATACTAAACAACACTTAATTAATGAGCATGAAAATAAATTAGCCTCTTTACAAAAAGAAATTAATACTCTTAATAATCAATTGGAAGAATCTTCTAAAATAGAAAATCAGATTTCTTTTTTAGGTATTGGTTTAACCAAAGCTAACTACAATATATTTGTTTGGGTAATTATATTTACACTTTTAAGTTTACTGATTTATTTTGTATACAGATTTAAAAACAGTAATTTGGTTACAAAAGAAACTCGAACTTTATACGAAGAAATTGAACAAGAGTTTGAACAACACAAAAAGAAGTCTCTAGAAAAAGAGCAACAACTTCGTAGAAGGCTGCAAGATGAAATAAACAGACAAAGAGGTATATAAATATATTCAAAAAAGAGCCTTTTACAAGAGGCTCTTTTAATCTATAACTTTTCGAATAACTCAGTTATTTCTGTCGATTTTTTACTTTGATAATTTAAAACAACAATTAAACTAAGGCTAAACTTTCTTCTTTAACCATACTCTCTATTTCAATTTCCTTTAACAGCAGATCTATTTGCTCTTTTTGTAATCCAGGTACACATATAATATGAGCAATGTTTTCTTCTGATGCTAATTGATATTTTTTACATATTTTTTCTGATGGTTTATTAAAAACTACCGTTAAGGCATCATTATTTCTCCAAGCATTCAACCCTAAATCATTTAGTTTTTCTTCAGTGTACTTAGCCAATTGTTGTGCTTCCACTACTCTTTGTTTTAAGCCTTCTTTTCCGTTTTTCTCTAAAAATGACCATAAGAACAATGGTGTTAAACCATTTCTTGATCCAGTAATGGTCGTATCTAAAGTACCTACATATGATATAGAATTAGCCACTCTGTTTCTGTGTGCTCTTTTACACATAACAATTCCACAAGGAATAGGACCGCCTATAAATTTATGCCCAGATATAGCTATACTATCTACTCCTTCAGAAAAATCAAATTTTGGTTTTGGTTCAACAAAAGGTGCTATAGCTCCTAAAAATGCTGCATCACAATGGATATAATAATTTTTAATAGCATATTTTTTTATAATACTTTTTATTTTACTTAAATCATCAACCGCTTCAGTCATTGTTGTTCCAATATTTAAAAAGAAAACAGCCGGTTTATCTCTATGAATAGTTAAAACCTGTTCTAAATCTTCATAATCAATCTCTCCATTTTCCTGGCTTCTTACTACTACATTACGCATATTAAGTAAGTGTAAGTTTTTCTTTACACTATAATGAGTAGACTCGCTGTAATACACAATTGCATTAGGGTAGCATTCTCTTGCTAAATAAAGTCCATATAAATTACCTTCTGTTCCTCCGTTAGTAACATATCCCCAAACATCATTTATTGATGCTGATAAAATATCTGCAAAAAATGAGATACATTTTCTTTCGATTTCTTTTGTATCAATTGTTAGGGTAGATTCAGCCTCCGGATCACCAACATTATTTATGCATATATCTAAAAACGGTGCAAACTCACTAAAAGAAAAGTCTTTTGCTAGTGGGTATCCTAAAAAATTATCAGAACTATTTTTTATTCTGGTATATATGTTTTGTAAATCCTTCATGACTCAATTTTATATTAATATTTTCTTACACAAAAGTATATATAAAGAATATATACACTCCACATAAACAATATATAAGTAAATTTTACTTTAAAAAACATATTTAAAAGAAAAATATTATATTTGACGTGAATTATAAAGCTTGGATACAAAAAATAATTCTATGATACTACTTGATTCAATTGATTTAAAAATTATAGAAGAGCTACAAAAAGATGGAAAACAGTCTATCAAACAGCTTTCTCAAAAGATAAATTTATCTATAACTCCAACTCATGAGCGTATAAAAAAGATTGAAGCTAGTGGTGTTATTGAAAAATATGTGGCTATTGTAAATCCGGAATTATTAGGAAAAAATTTAATTGTTTATTGCCAAGTTACCTTGATACAGCATGAAGACAATGCCTTTAAAAAGTTTGAAGATTACGTTAATTCTATTCCTAAAATAGTTGAAGTTTCATACATAGCGGGTAGTTTTGATATTCTTTTAAAAATTGTGTTGAAAGACATGAAAGAGTATCAGAATTTTGTTTTGAAAGAAATATCTCAACTAGAGATTATTTCTAATATTCAAAGTTCTTTTGTTATAAAACAAGTAAAAAGTGACACTTTAATTAGTGTTACTTAATACTTAATTTTAAAAAAGACATTAGCACATACCATTGCCTATTGCAAATTCAAATTCTTGCATTACATTTTCATTATTGCTTTTTGCAGGATTCCATACCGGCATATCTTTTATTAAACGTTCTAATTCTTTATCTACAGTTTCAACTCCGGATGTTTTCTTAATGATAACATTTACAACTTTCCCTTCTTTGTCTACCCAAAAATGTAGTATTGCTTGTTTATCTTTTTCTATAGCCCAATTAAGTACAGATATACCTGTGTTTCCTTTTAAGTGTTGTATCATTTTATAATATCCTCCTTTAAATTCTGCTTGATGCTCAGGAGATACTTTCAGTTCATAATTTAGCTCATTATCCTCCTTTTTTTCTGTTACAGGGTTTTTAGACTTATACTTAATATGTATAGTAATCATATCATTTAAGTTTACCGTGTTTATTAAACTAATCTGCTCAGGTGTTAGCACGTAATTTTTAGATGTTAATTTTGTTTCTACTCCGTTTTTTATAACACCTACTGTAACTGAATCATAGGTTTCAATCCAATTATGAGGGTAATATTCTATTAAATCCGGTAGTTGCTTTGCCTTTATAACTTTATCTTTCATTATGAACTTATTTCCTGTTCTTTTTATTGTATAATTTAGCTCATCTGCCGGTTTTATGGCTTCGTTAAAAGCATATCCCGCTACTCGTTTCTTGTTAACGATAGCTGTATCTTTCTTTTTACAAGTATTACTTTTATGATTTATAAAACCATACATTATGCTAATTGCAGTAACAAAAATAACTCCTATACTTATAATTCTTATTTTCATCTGTTAATGTGTTTTTCAATAATCAGGTGTAATTAGCCAATAATCATCTTTTTAAGTATTAAGACTTGTTATGACTTATTTCATTCTAATTATTCATTTTATCTACTTTCAAAAGTAGATTTATCTTCATAATTTACTTAAAACAAGATGTAAATACTTGTTATTGAAGTGTAAAAAAATGTTATTGAAATGTAAATACTCACTTACACAACAAGTTTTAATGTAATTTTGCTGTATGACTTCAAAAACAATACGTTTAATTTCTATTTTAATGTTAGTAACAATTATAGCTTTATTTGTTACTCAGATGTATTGGTTTAAAAAATCTTTTTCATTAGAAGAAAAACAGTTTGATAATAAAGTTAATATTGCTTTAAGAAGTGTAGCTCATACATTGTTAACGCTTACAAACAATACAAAAGCAACAATTCCACCAATAACCAAAACGGCCTCGAACGAATTTCTTGTAAAAACAAACACTCATTTTTCTATTACAACTTTAGACAGCGTACTTAAAAAAGAGTTTTTACAAAGAGAAATAACTGTTTCATATGATTATTCATTAGTTGAACCGGAAAGTCAACAAACAATATTAGGGAGTACCGTTCCTAATATTTTTGAATCTTATGAAATTATTTGTCAGGACAGAGATATGGATTCTATTCCTTTTGACTTCAAAGTTCGGATAAATAACAAAACCACTTACCTGGTTAATTCTATGGGAATATGGTTATACTCATCTGCAACGTTGCTTATTATTTTTGCCGTGTTTATATTCATAATACTTTCAATTATTAAAGAAAAAAAACTTTCGCTACTTAAGAAGGATTTTGTTAATAATATGACACATGAATTAAAAACTCCTATTACCAATATTTCAGTTGCTTCAGATGCTATTCGAAAAAGAGATGATATGGATTACGAGAAAATGAAGAAATATGCTGAAATTATTTATAAGGAAAACTTACGTTTGCACACACTGGTAGATACCGTTTTACAAATATCAACCATTGAAAAAAGAGGAGAATCCCTCACCTTTAAAGAAATTAACATTCATACAATTATAAAAGATATTATTGAGAGCTTTCAACCTATCATTCAACAAAAAAAAGGCTATTTACACTATAACTTAGACGCTTCTTCATTCTTATTAAAAGCAGATGAAACACATCTTACCAATGTAATTTATAATTTAATTGACAACGCTATTAAATATTCAAAAGTTCATCCTGAAATAACATTGACAACAAAAAATCATAAAAATGGTATTTTAATAGAAGTAAAAGATAATGGCATTGGTATGAGTAAAGAAACTCAACAACGCATTTTTGAAAAATTTTTTAGAGCAGAAACCGGTAACGTTCATAACACAAAAGGATATGGCTTAGGTTTAAGTTATGTTAAAATTATTATTGAAAAGCATTTAGGAAATATTACCTTTAACAGTACACAAAATATTGGCAGCTCATTTCAAATATATTTACCCTCATAATTAGATGATTTTACAAAAACATATTCTTTTAGTTGAAGATGATGAAAGTATGGGCTTTTTATTAAAAGACAGCTTAGAAAACTATCAGTATAAAGTGACGCATTACACTGATGGACATGCCGCTTTAGCCGGTTTTAAAAAAGAAGTTTTTGATATTTGTTTACTAGATGTAATGATGCCTAAAATGGATGGCTTTAGTCTTGCTGCTGAAATTAGACGTTTTAATATTGATATTCCTATTATTTTCTTAACTGCTAAAACAATGAAAGAAGATAAAATTAAAGGGTTTACCATTGGAGCAGATGATTATGTAACTAAACCTTTCAGTATTGAAGAACTTACTTTAAGAATTAAAGCTATTTTAAAACGAGGTAATGTTACTTCGCCAACTAAACAACAAATCCCTTTTAGTGTTTTTATTCTAGATTTAACCAATATTCAACTGGTAACACCTAAAGAAGAAATTCAGTTAACACAAAAAGAAGCCGACATTTTAGCTTTATTTATAAAAAACCCTAATACTTTACTAAGAAGAGAGTTTATTTTAAAATCCATTTGGGAAGATGATAGTTATTTTTTAGGAAGAAGTTTAGATGTTTTTATTTCAAAATTAAGAAAGCATTTTAAAGAATATCCTTTTATTAAAATTAACACCATTCACAGTACAGGTTATAAATTCATAATTAAAGAATCTTAACAAACTCATAATCAAACTTTTTTTCATAAGTTTACAGTGCTATGAAAAAATTGTTTGACTATATTCCTTTTTATTTTCTTATTGCTCTGGCTATTGGTATAAACTTACAATACCGTTTTACTATATGGCATTATGGTTTTAATATACTATTCATAACCATCGGAGTATTAATTACTCTATTATTTTTATTTAAAAGCTTTAAAAAACACTTTTGCTTTTTTACTACTTGTGCAAGTATTTTCATTTTTTTAGGAATTTCCTCTGTATACATTCAAAATCCAAAAAGTTATACTACTTACTTTGAAAAACAAGTAACACCTGATTCTTACAGCATCTTATCTATTCGTCAATCATTAAAACCTAATCAATTTTATTACAGATATATTGCAGAAATTCTTAAAATAAACGACTCTTCTGTTAAAGGCAAGGTATTACTCTATATAAAAAAAGACAGCACTTCTGAAATTTTAAAAGTTGACACCCAAATTTTAACGATTTCTCATTTTAAAGAAATCCCACCTCCGCTGAACCCTCATCAATTTAATTATAAAAGTTATTTAGAAAAACAGTTTATTTATCATCAGACGACTATAAATAGAAACCAATTTTTTATTTTGAAAGATGAGGATACTTCCGTTTTGGGAATTTCAGAAGCTATCAGAACTAACATACAAATATCGTTAAACAGCTATCCTTTTTCAAAAGATGTTTTAACAATTATGAATGCTCTTTTTTTGGGTCAACGTCAAGATATCTCAAAAGAAATAGTAACTCATTACACAAACGCCGGTGCTATACATATTTTAGCTATCTCTGGTTTACATATAGGACTTATTTTGTTGATTTTAAACTATCTTTTAACACCGTTACACTACATAAAAAATGGTAAAATCATCAAAACAGTTAGTATTGTTTGTTTTTTATGGTGCTTTGCTTTTATTGCCGGTTTATCAGCTTCTGTTATCAGAGCGATTACCATGTTTACTTTTATTGCTATCGGAATATCTTTTAAAAGAAAAAATATCATAGAACATTCATTAATCAGTTCTATGTTTTTACAGCTTTTAATGCATCCTCAATTCTTTTTTGATGTTGGCTTTCAATTAAGTTACGCTGCGGTTTTTGGTATTATTTGGATTCAACCTTTATTATTTTCTTTGTGGACTCCTAAGTGGAGATTTCTTATAAAGTTTTGGCAACTTTTTACGGTTTCCATAGCAGCACAAATAGCTATACTTCCTCTTAGCTTATATTATTTTCATCAATTTCCAAGTCTGTTTTTTATATCCAACTTAATTATTATTCCTTTTCTATTCGGAATCCTAGTTATCGGAATTGTTGTTATTGTACTTTCTTTACTCAACTCACTTCCTCCTCTATTGGTTACAATTTACAATGGTATTATTAGTTACATGAATAACTTTGTTGCTTGGATTTCAAATCAGGAAAGTTTTTTATTTACTGAAATTCCAATGACATTTTCTCAAGTTTTGATTTGGTATCTATTTATAAGTATTTGTTCTGCTCTTTTTCAAAAGTTTTCAGTAAAAAGCCTATTTCAAAGTATGATCGTAGTTATTTTAATCCAATTAGTTTATTTAACAGGCAAATACACTACTGAAAAAGAAAATAATTTACTTGTTTTTCATAAAAGCAACCATTCTATTATTGGCTTACGGTACGGAAAACAAACAACTATTTATCACACGTTAGACAGTTCTTTAATTTATAACGAAAAATTATTGGAAATGTACCGTATAGGAGAAAATGTACAAATGACTTATAACCGTAAAATACCTGATGTATTTTATATGAATAATCATCGTGTACTGGTTTTAAGTAATAACAACTCGGCAACTATAACTTGTGTGGATAATTGTATTATTTTATTGAGAGATTCTCCGAAAATAAATTTAGATCGTTTCTTAAAAAACTGCACGCCTACATTAATTATCGCAGACGGCAGCAATTACAAAAGTTATGTGAAACAGTGGGAGCTTACTTGCAAGAAACAAAAAACACCATTTTACAATACTATGCAAAATGGTGCTTATAAGTTATGGTAAGGTTCTTACATAGAACTTTTAAAGTCTTTTTCAAAATCTTGCCAACTAGATTTTTTATAGTTTTCATGATTGAAAAAAGCAATCACCTTTTCAAATTTACTTTCATGCATATATCCCGGTACATTTTGTAACAACTGCTTTTCTTTATTTAAAAAGGCCGTTGAAGGATAACTCAGTTTACCATTCATAATAGCGGCTGCTAACTCATGATATCCTCTTCTTCCATTAGGTTTGTAGGTAAACGTTCTTCCTTGAAATACAATATCTCTTTTTTCTTCTCCGTTTAATTTTACCGGATAATAATGTTCATTTATATACTTAACTATTACCTCATTTTTATAAGTAGTATTATCCATTTTTTTACACCAACCACACCAATCTGTATAGATATCTATTATAATAGGTTTAGGATTTTTAATACTCTTTTCTATAGCTTCTTCAAAAGTTAACCATTTAACTTTACCTTGGGCATTTACTCCCAAAGAAACTACCATTAAAATTGCTATAATTAAATTTTTCATACTCTCTTGGTCTCAATAACTATTCCAAATTTACAAAAAAACCTGTCAATTATTTAAAAATTAACAGGTTCTATTTTTTATTGACTTTTTATAAAAGTGTTATTTAACTCCGTGCATTAATCTTTTCATCAGAGGGTTAATTACCGTAATAATTAAACCTGCAATTACAGGAACAATAGTAAAAATTAAAAAGAAAGTAGAAATTGAATAAGCTTTCTCTATTTCTTCAATATAACTACCAATAGTTCCGGCTAATTTATTACCCATTGCAATAAACAAGTAATACACTCCAAACATAAATCCAATCCACTTAGCAGGAACTAACTTACTAATATATGAAAGACTCACAGGAGAAATACACAGCTCTCCCATTGTGTGAAACAAATAAGCTGCTATTAGCCAAAACATACTAACTTTAATTATTGGTTCTCCGGAAATAATATCCTGAGATCCTAATGCCAAGAAACCAAATCCAACTCCTAATAAAAGAAGTCCTAAACCAAATTTTAATGGTCCTGACATATTATATTTACTTTCCCACCATTTAGAAAAAGCCGGTGCAAGAGTAATAATAAACAGTGAATTTAAAATACCAAACCATGTTGCAGGAACCTCAACAGTTTCTTTAGAAAAATCTCTAAGAACTTTCCAACCAACAATTCCCCAAATAATTATAAAACTAATTGACAACATTATATTTCCAAGAGCATATTTTGAAAAAGTTTTTTTAAATAGTGAATATAACACATATGTAATTATTCCTAAAGGAATTATTGTCAACAACGCATCAATATATTTAAACAAGGTACCAAAGCCTCCCGTTAAATTTCTTTGAGTATATTCTTCTGCAAAAATTGTCATAGACCCTCCTGCTTGCTCAAAAGAAGCCCAGAAAAACACTGTAAATAAAGAGAATATTACTACAGCTATTAATCTATCTATAATTACTTTTTTAGATGTTCCTTCATCATTTGTAGCATTACTATTCTCCACAAAATCTTGATCTCCATCTCCTCCAATTTTTTCTAAATCAATTGCCTTTTCTTTTTGAGGAGGTATTCCAATATCACCAAAAATATTCTGAGTAAAATAAAATTGTAGCATACCAAAAAACATAAATACCCCAGCTAATCCAAAACCTAAAGACCAAGAGTAATTCTCTCCGATATATCCACATAGCATAATTCCTAAAAAAGCACCTGCATTCACTCCCATATAAAATATTGAATATGCTCCATCTTTTTTTTCTGAATGATTTTTATACATATTTGATATTATAGAAGTCATATTAGGTTTAAACAATCCATTACCTACCATTAAACAACCTAAACCCATGTAAAGCATCATTGGAGTTTCAAATGCCATAGCTGCATGTCCCATCGTCATAATCAAAGCCCCCAAAACAACAGCCCATCTATATCCTAAAAGTTTATCTGCAATTAATCCTCCAAAAACTGGTGTTAAATAAACCCCCATTGTATATGTTCCGTATAAAGATAGTGCCTCGGCTTTTTCCCAACCAAAACCACCATCAGTTACTGAACTAATTAAAAAAAGTACCAACAACGCACGCATTCCGTAATAAGAAAAACGCTCCCACATTTCTGTAAAGAACAGTACAAACAGTCCTGCCGGATGCCCTAATACCTTGTCTTTAAATAGATTTTCAATATCTGTATTCATATTTCTTGATTATATAGTTTTTAGTAAAAAAAAGCCTCACAGAAAAATCTGTGAGGTAAGTTATTTTAGTTATTTAATTCTTTATCAACCCCGTGCATTAATTTTTTAATTAATGGAGATATCATTAATAATAATACTCCAAATCCTAAACCTGTATAAAATAAGTATTCAAATAATTTTAAATAACTTTCTTTAGCCAAATTCAAATCAGGAGCCGTACCATTTGTTGTATCAACAGAAGCTATATTAGCTAAAACAGAAGCTATAAACTCTGAACTGGCAGTTGCTAAAAACCAAACTCCCATCATAAATCCTACAATTCTTGCCGGTGATAATTTTGTTACTGCTGAAAGCCCTACAGGTGATAAACACAACTCTCCACAAGTATGTAAAAAATAAGTAAGTACCAACCAAATAATAGCAACTTTTCCTAAACCGGAAAGGTTAATACCTAATACTAAAGAACCAAATCCTAATCCAACTAACATTAAAGCTATAGAAAACTTAACAGCTGTATTAGGGTTGTATTTTCCTAATTTAACCCATAACCAAGCAAATACAGGAGCTAATAAAATAATAAACAGTGCATTTAAACTTAAAAAAGTTCCTGCTTTAATACTTCCTCTATCTAATACTCTATCAGCAAATAAATTTAAAGAGGTATAGGCTTGTTCAAATAAAGCCCAAAATATTACTGTAAAAACAATTAGTATTGTTAATGCTATTAACTGCTCTCTTGCTTTTCCGTCTAACTTAGTAATTGCATAGTATACAATATAAATAAATGAAGCAGCTCCTGCTATCATTAAAGAAGCAGATACCACTTCATGTCTTTGTACCATTTGCCAAAAAATAACTGTTGACAGAACACTTACTATATAGATAAGCCATTCGTTTTTGATACCTATTGTTTTTTTATTTAAAAACTCCGGAACGATTGACTCTCCTTTACCCATTAATAATTTTTTGCCGGATATAAAAGTTAACAATCCAAACAACATTCCTACTCCTGCAGCACCAAAACCATAGCTCCAACCATAACTCTCTCCTAACCAAACACAAATAATAGTAGCTAAAAACGATCCTAAATTAATCCCCATATAAAATATAGTAAATCCAGAATCTCTTCGTTTATCTCCTACCTTGTATAATTCTCCTACCAATGAAGAAATATTAGCTTTTAAAAAGCCTACTCCTAATATGATTAGTGCTAAGGAAAAGTAAAAAACCTGTAATGCTACATTATCTCTAACTATTTCTCCTGTTACCGATTGCGTTGCAGCATTTCCTTCATAGGCCATTCCTAAATGACCTAATACTAGCATAATACCCCCAAAAATAATTGCCTTTCTAAATCCTAAATATTTATCAGCTATGAATCCTCCAATTACAGGAACAGCGTATACCAATGCTGCATAACTACCTACCAACAAGTTTCCAGCACTGTCAGTAAAAAGATGGTATTTAGTTAAATAGAATATTAAAAGTGCTTTCATTCCATAAAATGAAAAACGCTCCCACATTTCTGTAAAAAACAGGATAAATAAACCTCTTGGGTGCCCAAAAAATGTTTTTTCAGTAGTTATTGATTCAGTCATTTTTATAAGTTGTTTTTAATGAAGTTAGTCATTTTTGTATACAAATGCAGACGAGTGTTACCTCCGTAAATTCCGTGATTTTTATCAGGATACATTGCCCACTCAAACTGTTTGTTTGCCTGAACTAAAGCTTCAATCATTCTATACGAGTTTTGCACATGAACGTTATCATCGCCTGTTCCGTGAACTAATAAATAGTTACCTTGTAATAATTCAGGATAATTTAAAGGAGAGTTATCATCATATCCAGTAGGATTTTCCTCCGGAGTTCTCATATAACGTTCTGTATAAATCGTATCATAAAAACGCCAAGTAGTAACCGGTGCAACCGCAATAGCTGCAGCAAAAACATCATTCCCTTTTAATATACAATTAGTACTCATATGCCCTCCGAAAGACCATCCCCAAATACCAATTCTTTTTGCATCAACATAAGGTAACTGTGCTAATTCTTTTGCTACTGCTATTTGATCTTCAGTTTCATATTTTACTAAATTCATATACGTAACTTTTTTAAAGTCACGTCCTTTAAACCCTGTACCTCTACCATCAACGCAAACAATAATATATCCGTCTTGTGCTAACATTTGATGCCAATAATCATTAGCCCCGTTCCAACGATTAGCAACCTGTTGTGATCCCGGACCTGAATATTGATGCATTAAAACAGGATATTTCTTAGTTGCATCAAAATTAGACGGCTTAATCATATACATATTTAAGTCGTTTCCATTAATAGAAATTATTGAAAACTCTTTTTTACTTAAATTATAACCCGCAATAGTTTCTTTTAATGCAGCGTTATCTTTAATCGTTTTTAACACTTTACCATCACTATTTCTCAAGGTATATACAGGTGGTGTATTAACATCAGAGAATGTATTGATAAAATAGTTTAAGTTTTTACTAAATGCGGCATTGTTTGTTCCGGTAGTATTACTTAGTAATTTTTTGTTTCCTCCTGTTAATGAGATACTGTAAACACCTCTGTTGATAGAACCGTTTTCTACCGATTGATAATAGATCGTTTTCTTAGCAGCGTTATATCCATAATATGAAGTTACCTCCCAATTACCTTTAGTTACTTGATTGATTAACTTTCCACTTTTATCATAGTGATAAATATGATTAAATCCATCTTTTTCGCTAGTCCAAATAAAGCTATTATCCTCTAAAAACGTTAAATCGTCATTTACATCTACATACGCTTTATCGGTTTCATTTAAAATTAATGTACTGTCAAAAGTTGACGCGCTTACAAAATACAATTTCAAATCATTTTGATGACGGTTTAGTGTACGAACCGCTAATAAGTCAGCATTTTTTGTCCAATTAATTCTTGGAATATATTCGTATTCACCTACCATAATTTCTGCAGTTTTGTTAGTTACTAAAGAAAATATATGTAACGTAACTTTCGCATTATCTTCTCCGGCTTTCGGGTATTTAAATACCTCTTGAGTTGGGTATTTTCCTTTTCCATATACGTCCATTGAAAATGTTTTTACTTTACTTTCATCAAAACGTAAATAAGCTAAGTTTTTACTATCTGTACTCCATTCAAAAGCTTTTACAAAACCAAATTCCTCTTCATACACCCAATCTGTAATTCCATTAATAATCTCGTTTTTCTTTCCACTGTTTGTTATTTGAAAAACAGTTTCGTCATTTGAAAAATCTTTGATGTATAAATTGTTTTGTTTAGCATAGGCAATTTTTTTGCTATCAGGTGAAAAAGTAGGTTCCTGAATATCTTCTCCAATGAGTGATAACGTTTTCGTAGCAATATCATATACATAAAAAGTACCTAAAAATGAATGACGGAATATCGGTTTAAAATTCGTTCCTAAAATCAATTTAGTTTCATCATTATTAAAACTATAGGATTCTATATATTGTATTCCGTTTAAATCTTTACTGTCAACAATAGTTGCTACTTTTTCTAAAGTTTCGTAGCTATACTTGTCAACCGTAGAGCCTCCTTCATAATAATTCAACAGAGAATAAAAATCTCCGTTCATCGAATTTAAAGAATTCATGTAATCGGCTCTGAATGTGCCTTTTTTCCATATATCTTCTAAAGAAATATCTTTTTTTTGAGCTTGCACTAACGTGGCAAATCCAACAAAAAATATTAACAGTTTTTTCATATTTAGTTGTTGTTTACATAAAAAGTTTGCCAAGTTTACGGAAAATTCATTAAAATGTGGGTTAAAAAGCTTAGAAATATCTATAATAAAAGTGATTTTAACAGGATTCAATTATCTTTGACCCCATCTAAAAACAAGAACTGAGAATGTCTAAAGTTATCAAAGGATTTTCTAAACTTACTAAGAAAGAAAAGATTGACTGGTTAGCTAAAAATTTTTTTAACAACCAAAAAGAAATTAAAGATACGATTAAGCAATATTGGAATGAAGATGATGCTTTACAACAACTTCATGATGATTTTATAGAGAATACCATTACTAACTTTTATATGCCATACGGAGTGGCTCCAAACTTTATTATTAACGGTAAAGAGTTTGTTATTCCTATGGTAGTTGAAGAAAGTTCTGTAGTTGCAGCGGCTTCTTTAGTTGCTAAGTTTTGGAGTACTCGTGGCGGATTTAAAACCACAGTTATTTCAACCACTAAAATTGGACATGTTCATTTTATTTATCAAGGAAACAAAGAGGATTTATATACCTACTTTGAAGAACAAAAACCTAAATTACGTAAGGCTACTGCACCTATTACCAAAAACATGGAAAAAAGAGGGGGTGGTATTTTAGATATTCAATTGGTTGATAAAACCGATAAATTAGACAACTACTATCAACTACACGTAACTTTTGAAACTAAAGATTCTATGGGAGCTAATTTTATTAACTCTTGTTTAGAGGCTATGGCGCAACAGTTTAGACGTGATGATATAGAAATTATTATGAGTATTCTGTCTAATTACGTTCCTGAGTGTTTAGTAAAAGCCGAAGTTTCTTGTAAGGTTACCGATTTAGATGACGAAAACCCTGAAAAGTTTGCCAAAAAATTTGAACAAGCTGTTAAGATTGCTGAAATTGAACCTTACCGAGCTGTTACTCATAACAAAGGTATTATGAATGGTATTGATGCTGTGGTATTAGCTACCGGTAACGATTTTAGAGCTGTTGAAGCAGGAGTTCATGCGTATGCCTCAAAAGAGGGTGTTTATAAAAGTTTAACTCATTGTGAGGTTAAAGAGGGTGTTTTTAAGTTTTGGATTGAGATTCCTTTAGCCTTGGGTACTGTTGGCGGATTAACAGCTTTACATCCTATGGCTAAATTATCGTTAGATATGATGGGCAGACCATCTGCTCCTCAACTTATGGAAATTATGGCTACTGCCGGTTTAGCGCAAAATTTTGCAGCCCTAAGAGCTTTAATAACAAAAGGGATTCAACATGGGCACATGAAAATGCATTTAATGAATATTTTAAATCAATTAGGTGCTTCTGAAAGTGAAAAAAACAGCATTGTTAAACTATTTGAAACTAAAACTGTTTCTCATAGTGCTGTGGTTGATGAATTAACATCACTCAGACAGGCATCAAACATTGCTTGGGTTGATTTTTTAGATGAAGAAAAAATCAGAACCACTCTTTTAAAATTACCTGCCAATGCTAAACCTTTATTTGGTAAAATGAACGGACAACAAATGGTAGAGCATTTAAGTAAAGTTACTCAAATAGCTAACGGAAACTGGAAAGTAAACATTTATGTTTCTGATGAAAAAGCTGCCAGAAGAAAGCCTTTTTTAGACACCAACCAAGAAATACAAGAAGGTTTTAAAGCTCCTTTTTTATCAGAAGAAACTTATCCTCTTACTTTCGATTCTATGGAAGAAGCTATTGATGACTTAATTGCTCAAATTAAACATTTTGTTACGGTTTTCACACATCAAAAAAATCATACAGAAGTACATCCTTTCTTTGGTGAATTGGATTTTGATTACTGGAAAAAGTTTCAGGTAAAACATTTTACACATCACTTTAAACAATTTGGTTTAATTTAATGAGGCATTACAGTAACGGTAAATTATTATTAACAGGAGAATATCTTGTTCTAGATGGCGCTGAAGCTTTAGCTATTCCTACAAAATTTGGTCAGGATTTAGTAGTAAAAACTATTAACGAACCTGAACTTATTTGGGGTAGCTTTACCCATGAAAATACATGTTGGTTTGAAGCTTCATTTAGCCTGCCTAAACTTAGGCTAACATCTGCAACGTTTACTTCTGACAAAGAAGGAAGCTCTGAGTTTATTGCGGAAACATTGCAAACTATTTTACAAGAAGCCAGAAAATTAAATCCTGACTTCTTAAACACAAATAATGGATATGTAGTTAAAACGCAATTAACTTTTCCTCAGGATTGGGGATTAGGAAGTTCTTCAACCTTAATTAACAATATTGCTTCTTGGGCACAAGTTAATCCGTACACCCTGCTATGGAATGCTTTTTCCGGTAGCGGATATGATATTGCCTGTGCTAAACATACCACTCCTATTATTTATCATTTAGAAAATAACCAACCTAGTATTACCCCTGTTAATTACAAACCTATATTTTCTAATCAAATATACTTTGTGCATTTAAATCAAAAGCAAAATAGTAGAGATGGAATTGCTCAGTATAAGAAATACAGAAACGATGCACTTAGCCTTATTCCAGAAATAAATCAATTAACTCAAGAATTTTTATCAGCTAACACTATTGAGTCACTCAATAACGTAATTATTGAGCATGAACAAATTATAGGAACCATCATTAAACAGCAAACAGTTAAAGAGCAATTATTTTCTGATTATTTTGGTGAAATTAAAAGCTTAGGAGCTTGGGGTGGGGATTTTATTTTAGCAACAGGGAATGAAAACACCCCTGATTATTTCAGAAAAAAAGGGTTTACAACCTTATTGCCTTTTAATGAAATGGTCTTGTAAAACAATTTAGAATTGATAATCAAAATTTATTGATGTGAAAAAAGTAGTTATTATAGGAGGCGGAGCTGCCGGTTTTTTTACCGCTATTAATGCAAAAGAACTGAATGCTGATTTAGATATTACTATTTTAGAAAAAGGTAAGGATATTTTACAAAAAGTTAAGATTTCCGGAGGAGGGCGTTGTAACGTAACGAATGCCTGTTTTGAGCCCAAAGAACTTACTAAGTTTTACCCTAGAGGTGAACGGGAATTACTAGGGCCATTTCATCAATTTATGACAGGTGATACTTTTGAATGGTTTGAAAATCATGGGGTTCCTTTAAAAATTGAAGAAGACAATCGCGTTTTTCCTGAAGCAAATACTTCACAGGCAATTATAGATTGTTTTACCACTGCTGTACACAAATTAGGTATTAAAGTACTAACAAACCATGGTGTTACAGCTATTACCAAAGAAAAAGACTCTTGGCTAATACATACTAAAGAGCTACAGTTTACGGCTGATTATTTAGTAATAGCGGCAGGGAGCAGTAAAAAAATATGGGAGTTGTTTACTGAATTAGATCATTCCATCATTCCGCCCGTGCCATCTTTATTTACGTTTAACATAAAAGATTCCAGAATTATTGATTTAGGGGGAATTTCTGTTCCTAATGCAAACGTTAGTATTGTAAAAACAAAACTGGAAAACTCAGGACCTTTATTAATAACACACTGGGGACTTAGTGGCCCTGCTATATTAAAACTATCTGCCTATGGCGCCAGAATTTTGGCAGATAAGAACTACCAATACAATATACTTGTTAATTGGTTAGGAGAAGACACCAATAGTGTATTGGAAAAACTACAACAAATAAAAAAGCAACAATCTAAAAAACAAGTAAGTTTAAAGTCTCCTTTTAATGACATTCCTCGTCGATTATGGGAACGATTGGTTATTGCTTCCGAAATAAAAAACGATCAAAATTGGGCAGATCTAAGCAACAAACAACTTGAAAACTTAGCCAACCAACTAACAAAAGGCCTATTCAATGCTAACGGGCGTACTACTTTTAAAGAAGAATTTGTAACTGCCGGTGGTATTGATTTAAAAGAAATTGATTTTAAGCGCTTTGAAAGTAAGCTCCATAAAAATTTATTTTTTGTTGGGGAAGTATTAAATATTGATGCTGTTACCGGTGGTTTTAACTTTCAAAATGCTTGGACGGGTGGTTATATTTGTGCTAAAGCTATTGCAGAATAAATAGCAAAACAACACCAACGTATTTAAAATAATTAAAACTGACTCTAGTAGGAGTAACACTCAGTACCTAATAGGAGTGTCACTCCCTGCCTAATAGTGATAACACTATACAGCTAATGAAAGTGACACTCAGTGCCTAATGGTAGCAACACCACACAGGCTATACACTATATTAATAACAGCGTACTAGGTTCTCATTCTAATCTTCGTCTTCTTCCTCTTCGTAGCAATTGAAAATAATAGAATACCCATATTCTAAAGCTTCCTCATACAATTCTTTCTGCTCATCTCCTTCTACATCATCAATAGAATCTAATGTAAAATACTCGTCTTCTATTTCTACTACTTTCCAATCTTCATCTTTAATATAGAATTTAGCTAATTCTAAAGCTCCTTCAATATCTTTATAGTTGATATATAAACTCACATAAGCACCTACAACTTCATCATAGTGTTCAGATGTTTTTTTTGGTTTTGCTAAGGCATTGATTAAAAACATAGGTTTATTTTTTTTAGTTAATTACGCTAGTTCACCTCTATGAGGCTTTAAGGCATCTCTAAATGTTTTCATATACTTTTCTTCTACCGTTATATAGGCGATCGTATGAAAATCATTTATCTGATGATAATTTACTTCAATATACGGTAAATTATCTATTTGAGTAAATTCTTTTAGATGAATACAATGATGTTTTGCTGTTTCCAAGCCATCAGGGCCCTTGAAATCCCAAATTAATTTTATTTTTCTATCCACTCTCTTAACTTTACAGATACAAAAATACCTATTTCAAAAATAAGAAATAGGTATTTGACGAATCAAATAAATCGAATACTACTCATTAAAAAAACATAACAACGTATCTTTTTAATTTCTTTTCCATCTAAGAATAATATCTGCTAATCTTCCCACAACAAAAATCACCAATCCAAATGTGGGCGAAAACATTGCAACTTTAATCCCTGATGCCAATATTTGAGGAGAAACTCCTTGACTACTCATTGAAATAAAATCTAAGGCAACTAACATACCTAAAATAAAACCTAACACACCAAAAGCCAGTGAGAACAAACTTATAGACTTTAGCAAGTCTGCATTCTTTTCTGTATTTGATTTTAATCCTTTCACAAATAAAGCCAACACTAATACCAGTAAAACTAATAACGGAACCATAAAAAAAACGCCTCCTTCAATAATAAAGTTCATAATAAAAAAGTTTTTAAATTAATTTCACTGCTAAAGTAATCTCCTTGCTTTCAGTTTTATTTTAATTTGAGACCAACAACCATTTTCACCCTCCTTTCTTCAGTTTTTCTTAAAAAACCACCGGTAAAATATCCTGTTGGTTAAATCGCCTCTTAAAGTTGTATTTCGTCTATATTTACTGTGTAAAATAAAAATATTTTCTCTTTTTTGTGGTATGCATAGGTTACTACTTCCATATTTTAAAAAAATGCCCTTACATCTTTTATTTTGGGGATGTGTTTGGTTCTTTTTTTATTTATTCTTTAGCGCAGGTAGTCAAAACAATACTTTTTTACTTTGGTTTTCGTCAATTATATCAGTAATTACCATTACCACTTCTTATGTTTTCATATCCAATTTAGTTCCTAACTATCTGTTAACACAAAAATACTGGTTATTCTTACTTTACACTGTTTACGCTTGTATTTTTACTTTATTCGGAGTACTCCTTACTATTCTTTTAGGATATGTTTTCTTTTTCAATTTAGAGTTTCAAAACATTCCTACGCTCATTAAAAGTCCTTCGGTTATTTCAATATGTGTATTATTTATTATAACCCTAGTAAGCGGTTTAAAAATACTGATATACAATTACCGGGCATTAGATGAAAAACAAAACCTTAAAAATAAGTTCTTAGAAACTCAATTGCAGTTAAAAGAACAAGAGTTAAAGTTTTTAAAAATGCAAATTCACCCTCATTTTCTGTTTAACACACTAAATACATTGTATGGTTTTACGCTGAAAAAAGCAGATGAGGCTCCGGATATGATTTTACGTCTCTCTAATTTATTAGACTATATTTTATATCAGGTAGAAAAACCTCTAGTTTTATTATCGGATGAAATTCAGCATATAGAAGATTATATTGCTCTAGAAAAAATGCGTTTTCAACAAGGGTTAGTTGTTCATTTTAAAAAGGATTTGTACCAAGAAAACCTACAAATTGCTCCTATGTTATTACTTCCGTTTGTTGAAAATGCCTTTAAGCATGGAAATCCAATACAAGGCGTTTTAAAAATAGATTTGCATTTAACCACCACAGAAACCGAGCTTGTTTTTACCATACACAATTCTACCAAAAAACAAAAAGAAAGTCAAAAAGGCATTGGGTTAGATAATATTCAAAAGAGACTAACAATGCTTTACCATCAAAACTTTCAGTTACAAACACAGTTACGCCAAAATACATTTACGGCAGCCCTTATAATTCCTTTAAAAAATGACTAAGAAAATAAATTGCCTTATTATTGATGATGAGCCCATGGCCCGAGAAATTTTAGCAACTTATGTAGCCAAAGTTCCTAACTTGGCTCTCATCAAAAGTTGCACGAATGCTATTGAGGCCATTCCTCTTTTAAATAATGAGCACATTGATTTAATTTTTTTAGATATAAATATGCCGGAAATATCGGGGCTCACTTTTGCCAAGTCTATTCAACAAAAAACAAAAGTTATTTTCACTACTGCTTATCGTGAATATGCTATTGACGGATTTGATTTACACGCTGTTGATTATTTATTAAAGCCTATTGCTTTTGAACGTTTTTTACAAGCAATCAACAAGTTTTTTGAAACAAGTGTTCTAAAAAAACCTATTGCCTTAACCATTAAACCTGCCTCAGAAACTACTCCCCATTTTATTTTTGTAAGAGCAGACCGAAAGATGTTAAAAATAGACTTTAAAGATATTTTATACATTGAAAGCTTAAGTGATTATATTAAAATTTACACTCCGCAAAAAACAATAGTTACCAGAGAAACCATTAGCAATATCGAAAACAAACTACCTCTTCACCTTTTTATTCGTACTCATCGATCATTTATTGTTGCCATTCCACAGATTTGTTCCTATACTAATGAATACATTGAAATTCCCAAAAAAACAATTCCCATTAGCCGAAGTTATAAGGAAGAAGTGTTACGTAAACTAAACGCAATTTAGAAGTAAATCATTTATATTTGCTGAAAATTTTTTACGTTGAATACAGCCGATTTCATTTTTCAGAAAACCACAAAAACAGTAGAAAAAGCTACATATACATGGCAAACTCCCAGTAATATTGCCTTAGTGAAATATTGGGGAAAAAGTGAACCTCAACTTCCAAAAAACGCCTCTATTAGCTTTACTCTTAACAACTGTCATACGACAACGACTATTGAGTTTGAAAGAAAAGTCAATCAAGAAAAGTCAATCAGTTTTGAATTGTTTTTTGAAGGAAAAAAGAAAGATGAATTTAAACCTAAAATAGCTAAGTTTTTTGAGCGAATTTTAGAATACTGCCCTTATATTTCAGAATATAACATGACCATTCATTCTGAAAATTCTTTTCCTCATAGTAGCGGAATTGCTTCATCTGCCAGTGGTATGGCTGCCATTGCCATGTGTCTGATCAGTTTAGAAAAAGAGTTAACCCCTAATTTACCTGAAGATTTCTACACTCAAAAAGCTTCATTTTTGGCTCGTTTAGGTTCTGGAAGTGCCAGCAGAAGTATTGAAGGTCCTTTGGTTGTTTGGGGAAAGCATCCTGATATAGAAGGCAGCTCAGATTTATTTGGTGTTAAATTCCCTTATAAAGTACACCCTGTTTTTGAAGACTATCAAGATAGTATTCTTTTGGTAGACAAAGGTGAAAAACAAGTATCAAGTACTGTTGGGCATAATTTAATGTACAATCATCCGTATGCCGAGCAACGCTTTAAACAGGCAAATGAAAACTTACAAAAGCTTTCTGTTATCCTTCAAGAGGGTAGCATAAAAGACTTTATTAATTTGGTAGAAAGTGAAGCTTTAACCTTGCATGCAATGATGCTAACCAGTAATCCGTATTTTATTTTAATGAAACCTAACACGCTTGAGATTATTAATAAAATATGGGAATTCAGAGCTCAGACCAACAGTAATATTTGTTTTACTTTAGATGCGGGGGCTAATGTACATGTGTTATACCCTAAAGCTGAAAAACAACGAGTTGACGATTTTATAAATACAGAATTGTTAAAATTTTGCCAAAAAAATCATTATATTTGTGATAATACAGGTGTAGGCGCTCAAGCTCTATAACTTTTTAATTCCCTTAATTATGATAAAAACTTCAACATTACTCATGGCAATGTTTGTTGGGTTTTTAACGTTATCAGTAACGGCTCAAGAAACAATTTGGTTTGATGCTAACTGGCATGAAACAAGCAAGGACAAAAGCGAGTACTATCGCCCAATTCCAAAAAAAATCAAAAACGGTTATTGGATTATAGATTACTACGGAAGCGGACAAGTGCAAATGGAAGGATTTAGCACTGTAAACAAACCTGGTGAAGAAGAGTTTGACGGATTAGTTACCTATTATTACGAAAATGGGAAACCTTCACATAAAGCTACTTATAAAAACGGCAAACTTCACGGTCTTCGCAAAGTATTTTATGAAACCGGAGAACTAAAAGAACAAGGAAAATACGTAAATGGTAAACGAGAAGGTGTTTGGAAAACTTTCTATAAAAACGGAAAGATAAAAGAAAGAGGCAAATACAAAGACAATGAAAAAACAGGTATTTGGAAAACTTTTCATAAAAACACGCAGTAATAAATTGTAAACTAGAAGTTTTACTGTATTTTTGTATCGTTATAAATAAAAACATCTATGAAGGGACCTTTATTTTATGCTAAGATTTTACTCTTTGGAGAGTATGGAATTATTAAAGACTCTAAAGGGTTGGCAATTCCTTTTAATTCTTACAAAGGAGCTTTAAAATCAGCTAAAAACCTAACTGGTGAAGCTAAAAAGTCTAATGATAATTTAATTAGATTTTATAATTATTTATCTACTTTAGACACTAGCATTGTATCGTTTGACTTAAAAAGTTTAAAAAACGATATAGATAACGGTATGTATTTTGACTCATCAATACCTCAAGGGTACGGAGTTGGAAGTTCAGGTGCCTTAGTAGCTTCTGTTTATGATAAATATGCGAATGATAAGATTACCGTTTTAGAAAACTTAACAAGAGATAAATTGTTAACTTTAAAACAGATTTTCTCATTGATGGAATCTTTTTTTCACGGGAAAAGTTCCGGTTTAGATCCATTAAATTCTTACTTAAGTTTACCTATTTTAATTAATTCTAAAGAAAACATTGAAGCTACCGGTATTCCCTCTCAAAAAGAAGGTAAAGGAGCTGTCTTTTTATTAGATTCTGAGCAAATTGGTGAAACGGAACCTATGGTTTCTATTTTTATGAATAAAATGAAAAACGAAGGTTTCAGAAAAATGTTAAGTGAAGAGTTCTCTATTCATACTGATGCTTGTATTGAAGATTTCTTACAAGGAAATATTAAATCATTATTTGGCAACGTAAAAAAATTATCTAAAGTGGTGTTAACCAACTTTAAGCCTATGATTCCTTCTGCTTTTCATAAAGTTTGGGAAAAAGGGTTGCAAACTAATGATTATTACCTAAAGCTTTGTGGTTCTGGTGGCGGAGGTTACATTTTAGGATTTACTGAAGATTTTGAAAAAGCTAAAAATAGTTTAAAAGGATATAAATTAGAATTAGTGTATCGTTTTTAATTACGTTTTTTGCTATGAGTAGTACGTCAAAAGCAAATACACTATTTTTAAAACTCTTTAGCCTTTTATCTGTTATTAGAGGATATAATATTTTAATATTAATAGCAGCCCAATACCTAGCTGCTATTTTTATTTTTTCTGAAGAAAAATCTTTACGTGTTATCTTCGATCTTCATTTACTTTATTTGGTTTTAGCTACTATCTGTGTTGTAGCAGCCGGTTATATCATTAATAATTTTTACGATGTTAAAGCGGACAGGATTAACCGACCTATTAAAGCCGGGTTAGATTCTTACGTAAAACAAGAAACGAAACTTTCTCTCTACTTTATTTTAAATTTTATTGGCTTTGGTTTTGGCTGGTTAGTTTCTTGGAGAGCAGCTTTATTTTTTGCTGCTTATATTTTTGGTATTTGGTTTTATTCCCATAAACTAAAAAAGCACCCTATTTTTGGGTTAATTTCTGCTACCATTTTAACCATCCTTCCGTTTTTTGCCATTTTTGTGCATTATAAAAACTTTTCAAAAGTAATTTTTGTACATGCTTGTTTTTTATTTCTCGTTATTATGGTTCGTGAAATCATTAAAGATCTAGAAAACATAAAAGGTGCTATTGCTAATAATTACACTACTTTTCCGGTAAAATTTGGTGAGGAAAAATCTAAAAAAATAATTGTTTTACTACTGATTTTAACATTGGTTCCTGTAGCTATTCTTTTTAATTATCCGGCAATAGCCTACATGAAGTATTACTTTTATTTCGCCGCTTTTATTTTAGTTTTTGTTGGTTTTTATACATTTAAAGCAACTAATAAAAATCAATACAGATTGTTACACAACGTATTAAAACTATTATTATTAATAGGTGTTTTTAGTCTTCTTTTTATAGACAAAACTTTAATTTTAGACAAGGTGGTACATGTTTTAGATTAGCAAATACACATTAACTTCATATAAAAAATCCTGAGCAAATGCCCAGGATTTCATTCAACTAAATTTACCCCCTTCTAAATAAACATAGCTAAAAACCTTCTCCGGGTGTTTCCGGACTTTGTGCTTGTGCTTTTTTTGGATTTAACAACATATAGGTTCCTAAAGCTGTTAAAGCAGTGTACTTACCATAGTTACCTATTTTTTTTAAAGCTTCTTTTCTTGTTATTTCCGTTATGGTATTTGAACTTTTAATTTGTTTTTTCATCTGTTTATAAGATTATTTTTTGGGTAATTTGTTTATCGTTGGTCTTAAGATTAACTATATACACACCTTTTGCTAACGTTGGTATATTTACCTTGTTTTTATGTTGGTTTACTTTACTTTGTTGAACTAGTTTTCCTTGCATGTTATAGATATAAACTTCTCCTTCATTTTTCAATCCTTTTAGTTGAATTAAATTCTCTTCTGTTTTAAGTATTGTTACATCTGTTTGAAAAACCTCATCATTAGATAATGATTCTGCTCGCGTATGTAAGTAAAAACGGTTTTTATTATTTTCCTTCTCTTTAAGTGTTATTGTGTATGCTGCCGTTTCATCTGTTAAATCAGTAAACGTGTTCGTTTTTTTATCTTCCAGTAAAACCTTAACGCCAATAGGTAACTGATTTGCTTCCACTTTAATAGTAAGTTCTTCTCCTACTATAGCCTCAATTCCAATAGGAATTATACTATTTTCTATTTTATCTTTAGGCAAGCATTGTATTGCAAAATGAGTTCCGTTACCTTCTGCAACCAAATTTGTGTAAATTGATACTTCCGTTTTATCAGCATTAAATACACCTGCATCATAACCAATATCTAAGCCATCGGTTGCATCATCTAAATATTTAATAATTGTTTTTTGTTTCTTTTCTTTTAATTCAAGTCTTAATGCTATTTCCGTTAAAGAATCCAACTTTCTTCCTGCATAATTATTAGGAAGATGTACTAACGAAACACTTTTATAATCTACATTTGAAACATCTGTACTTGTTTTTACAAAAAAACCTTCCATAGGAGTGATATATTTTTCACTGGTGGTATTATTAACCACATCGTAAGAATTGGTATCTGGATTCCAGAAATATAAGGCAGCATAAGCCGGATCTAATTTAGCACCATTAATTGCTAAAAAGTTATCTGCTTTATTGGTAGCGCTATTAACCGGAATAGAGGCTAAATAAGGATTCCCCATTAAATTCCAACCATTTTTAGTTCCTTTATTTGTTCCGATTGTATAATTAGACAACAACAAAGCGGCATCTACGTTTTCTTGAATTTTTCTTAAATACATTGAAGAAGAAGCCATCATTTTTACAGCTACTCCTTGTCCCTGACTTAACAAATCTTGAGACAAGCTATTAAAATAGCTCCACCCTGTACTTCCTGTATACGAATTGTTATAAGTTGCTAACCCTTTGTTGGTACCGGTACCTGTGGCCAAGGTTGAATTGGCAATTACTTCTTGTGCTATAATACCAGAAGACGGTAACGAGAACAAATACCATTTAGTAGGATCTAACGCATTTCCTTTATAACTATTTTTAGTAAATACAAAAGCCCCTACTCCACTTGTTTTAGAAGCTAACAAAGAACCTACAGCGTTATACATAAGCCTTCCTGTATTAATAAACTCATCTGTAACGGTAAGTTTCCCATAAAGATGTAATACGCCTTGGTTGGTTATCTTTTTAACCTCATAAAAAGTATTTTGCGGTACTATTATAGTTGACGTGTTAGGTATTTCTACTACTTCATCTTGGGTTGGGACATGTCCTAAACTCCAATTAGCAGCCTCATTCCAGTTTCCTGATGCATTTGTTGTAAAAGTATTTTTAACTCCCCCACAGTTTTCACTATAAGTGGTAGCAGCATCTTTATTGGTCCAATTGGTAGTACTATAAGCTGCATCGTCAACTTGTACACAAGTAAGGTTAGGGTTACGAATAATATTGAAAGAAGTTATAGCTGTGTTCGCTCCACTTTTAAGATTTAAATTAGTCAATTGGTTATCGTTGACTATACAATTTTTCAATACTGCTGCCATACTCAAATCAAGTTCTACTAACCGATTACTATCTCCATAGAAAGATTCGAGCAAAGTGCTGTTTCTTATGTCTAAATTTGTCAACTGATTTCCCGAGATATAAAGATTTTTTAAAGCTGAAGCAGTACTTAGATTTACACTGGACAATTTATTATTTTTAGCAAGAAGACTAATTAATGCTCGATTGTTACTTAAATCTAAACTGGTTAGTTGATTGTTTTCAAGATCAATATGTATTAAATCTTTATTATTACTTAAATCTATGCTAGATAACTTATTTCTCGCCCCGGCTAAAACAAGTAGATTTACGTTATTTTTTAAATCAATATTTGTTAACTGATTAAACTCGAAATTAAGGGTAGTAATAGCAATATTAGCACTCAAATCTAAACTTGTTATTTGGTTATATGAAACTACAAGTTCTGTTAATAAATGATTATTGCTTAGGTTTAAACTCGTTAGCTGATTATTATAAACATAAAGTTTTTCTAGATTGGTAATGGTACTTACCTCAATACTCGTTAATTGATTATTATAAACATAAAGCTTTTTTAAATTGGTAATAGTACTTACCTCTATACTCGTTAATTGATTTTTATAGGCGCGAAGCTCTGTTAAAGTTATAAAATCTTGAATCCCTGTTAAATCTACGATACCTTTGTTGGAAACATCCAAATAGTTTATTGAATTAATATTTTCAGTTTTTACATAATCGTCTAATACATCATCGTATCCTAAATCAATCAAAGCCTGTTCAAAATTATCATCAGGAACATAGGTTTTTGGGGTACAATCAACATTATAACTAGCTGTATAATCTTTAGCCCACCCCCAAGGTCTGCTAGCTGTTGTATTGTCAACCTGAATACATTTTAAATCCGGATTCTGTGTTGTACTAAAATTAGTAATCAAGTTATTAGCTCCGTTTTTTGCATTCAACCACGTTAATTTGTTATTTTCTAAATAAATAGCTATTAGAGCGGTATTTTTTGATAGGTCTAACGAAGTAAGTTGGTTACCTGCAGCATAAAAGTACTGTAAACCTGTATTTTGTGAAACATCTAAGCTTGACAACTGATTGTTGTTAACTTTAAAACTGTAAATTTTTTTATTTTTTGAAATATCAATACTTGTTAACTGGTTTTTATACAGAAAAAGTACTTCTAAATTTGTGTTGTTTGATACATCTATTGCAGTTAACTTATTCTCATAAGCATCCAAACGTGTTAAGGCTGGGTTAGATGATATGTTTATAGATGTAAGTACATTATTGTTTACAAAGAGTTCTTTTAGTGAAGTAAACCCTTCTATCCCTGTTAAATCGGAAATGTTTTTTGAAGGAATCACTAATTTTGTTATTGTATTAATATTAGCTGTAGACACATAATTATCTAAAACAGTATCGTACCCTAAGTCAATTAAGGCTTGTTCAAAATTATCGTCAGGAACATAGGTATTTTGAGCAAAAAAAGTGATGCTTGAAAGGCAACACAAGAAAAGTAGTATTTTTTTCATGATTTAATATTTTATGGCAAAAGTATTTTGACTCACAATTTTTTACTTCACCCTAAATGGGTGATTTTTCTATTACCTAGTATATTTTTTTGGAAAACAAATAGGCCTGTTTTTTATTAACAACTACCACCTCATAACTCCCTTTGGGTAGAGCCATAAAACATTCTTTTTCATCATTTTCTACCTCAACAATATCAACCGGGACTGCTTTATTAATAGGCTCTTCCTTTTCATAAGCCAAAATCATTACCGGATATTCTATTTCTAATTCCTCAAATTTTATACTTACTTTTTTCGTTTCTTCTGTAAACAACCAATTAGGTCTGTTATTTATATAGGTTGTGTTGGGATGAAAAACAGCAATATCTGTAAAACTTTCCCTCTTGGTATACGGATATGGTTTTGCCTCTTTATCAATAAGGACTATAGAGTTTGTTGCCTGCACTGCTTTTAATAAGGGCAAGTTGTAAATGGAATTACTTCTTTCTGAAAATGTTGTTTGATTAATTGTGAGTGGATTAATTCCTGTAAATTCTGCAAGCCTGCCTGCCATAGCTTTTTCCCATGAGCGATGCTTACCTTCTAATGCATGATCAAAACCACAATGAATTAGCACTTTATCATTAGGATGCTCATCTAGTATTTTTTGGATATTTCTTGCCTGTGTTATTTCTCTTTCCTTACCATTTTCATCAAAAGTTTGTTCATAAGCAAAAACGTGATATCCTATTTTTAATGCTTCACGAATCAAATTACCGAATTGCGGATCTCTGGTATAGTAACCTGAGGTTTGAATTGGATATTTTCTTTTATTTAGTTCTAAATCTTTTTCTTCACCATTTGCCAACGCCTCTAATCCTATGTGTCTGTAGCCATAATTAAATAATTTTTGTAAAAGTGATGCTGTAAATTTTCTATGAAAGGAATTGTGATGAGCTTCATTTATAATGGTTACTCTTGTTTTTTGAGCTTCTTTAACAATATAATCAACTGCACTTTTTTTACTGTATATGTTGTTTATAGAATCTATTTTAAAAGATGGGTATTGCTTTTCTTTAAGAGGAAAAACAGAATCCCACACTCTTAAAGCATCTTTATAATTTCCTTTTAAAGCATATTCGGAAGCTGCTATTTGAAATCTCCAAGGCAATGAATCACTTGCTAATTTAGCTTCTATTTCATCATTAAATTTATACGGTAACTCATACTCTATTTTTTGAAACTCTAGGTTGTTTTTACAGGAAAAGCATAAGGTTAGTATTAGGTAAAATAAGATGATGTTTTTTATTGCTTTCATAATTCTTGCGTATTTGTTTACACAAAAGTAAAAAGCAACCGAAGTATAGTTTTCACCTTAAACGGGTGATTTTAAACACATAAACCTTCTTAAAAAAGAAGGTTTATGTTTACAATACTTTCTATTATGACACAAAAAGTATTGCTATGTATATTGAGAAAAAAGAATTACTCTACAAAAACTCCTTGTGCATAAAAATCTTCTTTCCCACTAGACAAATTAGTCACAACACCATCTATCCATAGTTTAGAAATATAATTACGCTCACTATTTCTTTCTTGAAAACTTACATATACTTTGCCATCTTTCACAAATACATTACTTGCATACGAATAAAAAACACCTTGTCCTAAATCTGTCGTTTGTCCGTTTTTCCATAGTTGAGCCACATAAACATTATTCGCAATTTTTGTATGACCGGTAACATATACATCTTCACCATCTACAAAAATACTAACAGGCACAAAATTCACGTCAGCTATAAATTTTTCAACTCTCCTTCCATTTTTCCAAAGTTTAGGTATGTAGTTAGTCCCGTCATATTCTCTTGCTATAGCATAGGTATCATTATTTGTAGTAACAAATAAATCAGCAGGATACGCGTTAAAATTACCATCTGTTAAACTTATAGGCTCTCCGTTTTTCCAAATTTTTGCAACCCCAGAAGTTCCATTACTTTCACTTCCTAAAACATACACATCTTTTCCTAAAACACGAACTCTAACCGCCGGTGAATAACGTCCAAACATTTTTGCTTTTGTTTCTTCTTCATATTTACTGGCACTGAGGGTTATATAAGTAACTTCTCCGTTCTTATATAACACTATATTTTCTTTTACATAATCGTATCCTAACAAATAAGTATCTGCACCGGAAACAAAAATATCTGTAAACTCTACGTTCTCAGGAACTATTAATTCTGCTCCGTTTTTCCAAATTTTATATTCATTTTTATTTTTAACCGGATTGTATCTTGTTCCTAATATATATACATCAGAATTCGAAACATATAATCTTTGCGCAGACGCCTCTTCACTTTTATCAGTTATGTTAACTGACTCCTCATTTTTCCATAATTGTATATAATTGTTGTTTGTAGTAGTATCATACCCTGTATTTAAAACATATACATTTGTTGTTTCATTTATATCTGTTGCACTGTCTTTACTGCATGAGTTTAAAAACACAAAAAGACATAAACTCAGAATTCTTACTATATTTTTCATTTTTTATTATTTTAATACATAATTACTTTTGCAAAACTAGCTTGAACAACATGTTGAGACTTCACCCAAAAAGGGTGATTTTGTCCATTTATTTTTATAGATATTTACATTCCGATTTTGTGTGTTTAAAATGAAGTGTATTCATACCAACAATTTTCTGTTCTTTTTTATGGTTTTACTTACTTTTTCCAGTAAAGCTCAAAAACCTGTGTATAATCATTATACCACAGAAAACGGACTACCTCACGATATTACTTACCAAATAATACAGGACACAAAAGGATTCATTTGGATTGGTACAGATGATGGTTTTACTATGTTTAACGGTACTGCTTTTTCTAATTACTCCAGTGGCGGATTAAAATCTAACTACGTTATTGACATTCTTGAAGATGTTAAAAATGATCAATTTTTACTGGCTACCTGGGGAGGTGGGCTTCATTCTTTAAAAAATGATAGTATTTATAAGTTTGAAGATAAAAATGATAGTTATACTAAAATCAACAAACTTTATCCGTTAAACGATTCTATTATTTATGGAGCCTCCAATACTTCCAGGCATTATTTTTATAATTTAAAAAGTAAAAAAGTAACTTCTCTCCAACTTCAGTACAATATCAAAAAAGGAAAATTATATTGGACAGATTCTGTTACCGGAAATGATCCTTATATAAAAGATATTAACCTGTCTTATATTGATAATAAGGTATACGCACATGCTTCCGAATTAAACACTACCGAAAAAAACACCATTATAGGTGCATACATCCTTAACAACAATACGGTAAAGAAGGTTAACATTCCCAAGCTTAATTCCAAACCAATTCATGCCATTATTAAAAGTAACGGCTATCTGATAACTTCTTCTTTTAATGAACTGTTTTTTTATGACGGCAACCAATTTTTAGAACAACGAAAATTACCATTAAATCCGGGAAAAATTATTCAACTTAAAGTTTTTGGCAACAATATTTACTTCGTTTTTATTGATAAAAGTGATGGTTTACGTAAGCTTTATCGTTATAACATTCAAAACAACTATCTAACCAATATTTCTAAAAAACTACATTTAAAAAGCTCTGTTTCCGACTTCTTTTTTGACACCAATCATAGTTTATGGGTTACTACATACGGTCAGGGAGTTTACCAATTATTAGATACCAAAAATGTTTTTTTTGATGCTTCCTTTTTTGAAAACCCTGATTTAAGAGATCTTATTAGCAATCATGGAACGATCATTACCATTGCTCCCAATATTATATATCATATAAATGAAGAACAAAAAGTAACTTCGAAAAAAATTCCATTCCACACAGAATATTTTCAATTAAAAGGAAACGATAGCATTCAGCTAATTATGCATAATAAAAAAGAAGATAGCTATCAATCATCTTTTCTAAACTATACACTTCTTAACAAAACTTCAAAATCTTTTGTTTTTTCTTTTGATTCCTTACATATTGAAGTAAAACAGAACATATATACCATTTATAAAAACCGTCAAGTTGTAGCACAACATAAATTCCATACCGATGAAGGCTCTTTTATTAGAAAAGCTGTATTTCATCAAGGAAAAATATATGCAGTATTTGGAAGACTCGGAATTTATTGCCTTGATATAAAGACAGGCAAGGTTGAAAAATGGGATCAATTAAAAAACATCTATGCTAATAATTTTACAGACATCGCAATTCAAGATACTACAATTTGGGTAGGCACTAACGTAGGCGTATTTAAAATAACTCCTTCTAAAACCACACACCATACTATTAATGAAGGACTCTCTAGCAATCATATAAATAGCTTTTATATTGATTCTCATAATGTTTTATGGGTAGCTACCCAAAAAGGATTAAATGTACTGTATAAAAACACATACTATGGTGTTGATAAAAGTCTTGGACAAGAATCTACTTCTATAAAAAAAATAACGGAAGAAAGTAATTATATTTACGCAACCGGAAATAAAGGACTTTTCAAATTAGACAATCTCTACCCGTTTCATCCCACAACAAACACTAAACTTATTGTTAAACAAAACCATTATAACTTTACCCTCAATACCATAAACTACGTAAATCCGAAATCTATTGCTGTAGAATACCAACTAAACAACAACCCTTGGATAACAACTACAAGCAATGAAGTAACCTTTAAAAACCTTTCTCAAGGCAATTATGAAATAGTATTCAGATATAAAGACAACTTATCTGAATGGAAATACTCAAAACCCTATACTTTTAAAATAACACTCCCTTGGTATCAGCAAACATGGTTTTATATTACCGTTACTATATTTATTTTAGGTTGGATTGTGCTTTTTCTGTTTTGGGGACTTCAAAAAAGTATTAGAAAAAATAAAGAGTTAAAGAAAACCATTGATGAAAAAGAAAAGCTACAAAAAGCATTAAAAGAAGTGCGTAAAAATGTTGCCAGAGATTTCCATGATGAGCTTGGAAACAAACTTGCCAGCATTTCTATAACCTCCAATATGCTTATTGATACCACCTACGCTACCAATACAGAAAACAAAGAGAAAAAATTAAAACAAATAAAAAAAGATGCCGACTATTTATACCATGGCATGAAAGACTTTATTTGGTCATTAGATCATAAAAACGATGACCTACAACAATTACAGGTATATTTAAACGATTTTGGTGAAAGTTTATTTGAAAATACTACTATTGCTTTTTACTCAACTCATAATTTTTCTACTCAAAAAATTATACTTCCTTTTTATTGGAGTAAACAGCTCGTTTTAATTTTTAAAGAAGCCATGACTAATGTCCTAAAACATAGTAAGGCCACTAAAGTTTACTTAAACTTTGAACTAGAAAATAATGTCTTAAAAATTATTTTAAAAGATAATGGTATAGGATTTAAAATACATGAATTAAACCGCTTAAACGGAATTAAAAACATGCAGCACAGAGCCAATTCTTTACATCAACAAATTACAATTGAAGCAAACAATGGAGTTGTTATAACTTTTACCGGTACCCTTAAAGAAGAACAAAATGAGTAAATTAAATGTTATTATAATTGAAGATCACGAAAGTATTTTAGAATCATTTAAAGAAATTATTAACTCTTCTGATAAATTTCAGGTAAGTGGTGCATTTTTATCAGGCGAAGAGGCTTTGAACTTCATTAAAAAAAACAACATTCCTCAAATTATGTTAGTAGACATTCAACTTGGAGGTATAAATGGTATAGAAACCATTAAAGAAGTAAAAAAAATAGCTCCCTCAATTTTACCTATTATTATTTCCGTGCATGAAAATTCAAAATATATTTTTGAGGCCTTATGTGCCGGGGCTGTTGGGTATTTAAATAAAAATACTACTCCAAAAGAATTAATAACTGCTCTTGAACAAACTCACAACGGAGGTGCCCCCATGAGCAGTAACATAGCCCGAAAAGTAGTAGAATCATTTCAATCACCTCATGAAAAAGAACTCTCTGAACGAGAAAATGAAGTGCTTACCTTACTTGCTAAAGGAAAAAGCTACGCTTCTATTGCTGATGAACTTTACCTATCAATAAACACCATAAAAACACACACCCGTAATATTTACGAAAAACTTCAGGTAAACAGCAAAAAAGAAATCATGGAAAAATATGGCGATAAAAACAATTAAACTTTACAATCTGTCAATTATTCCTACTTTTTTAACTACCTCATTATCTTTCTTTTAAAAAAGAACACACAAGTGTAAAATTCAACACCTTTATTATTAATTTTCAAATAATTAGTGTACTTTTGCACGCATTTTTAAAACATAAATATGAACTCAAAAAACTCGTCGAGAGGACGACAAGCTGGACGCAACAGCAATCCTCACAATAATAGCAATAACAACAAACCACAGTTCAAAAAAAACTTTAGAAAGGATAAACCTTCAAATAAGCCAACACAAGCTAAATCAGAAGAATCAGGAGTTCGTTTAAACAAATACATTGCTAACTCCGGAATTTGTTCAAGAAGAGAAGCTGATACTTACATTCAACATGGTAGCGTTACTGTTAACGGGAAATTAATTACCGAAATGGGATATAAAGTGCAGCCAATTGATGAAGTTCGTTTTGATGGCACGTTAATTTCAATGGAGAAAAAGCGTTACATCTTATTAAACAAACCAAAGAATTACATTACTACCATGGAAGATGATCGTGGAAGAAAAACAGTAATGGATTTAATTCATAATGCATCTGCTGAACGTATTTATCCTGTAGGTAGATTAGACAGAAACACTACCGGTTTATTATTATTTACTAACGATGGTGAATTAGCAAAAAAGCTTACGCATCCTAAACATAATGTTAGAAAATTATACCATGCTACATTAGATAGAAAACTTTCTTTGGCCGATTTAGAAAAACTAAGAGGTGATGTGGTTATTGATGGTAAAAAAGTTTTTATTGATGCTATTTCTTATATAGAAGGTGAAAAGAAAAACGAAATCGGTATTGAAATTCACTCAGGAAGAAACAGAATTGTTCGTAAAATATTTGAACATGTTGGTTATGAAGTAACCAAATTAGACCGAGTTATTTTTGCCGGTTTAACTAAAAAGAATTTACCTAGAGGTAGATGGCGTGAGTTAACGCAATTAGAACTCAACAACTTACACATGATATAACAATAATAAACTCCCATTTTAATTTTGGGAGTTTATTTATTATCGTTTTCATTTCAGAAATTTTAACATTCATTTATTAAACCGTTTAACCAATAAAACTGAGTACTAATCGTTTTTATTTACAAATTTGACAGTATTCAACTCAGTAATGAAAAAGTTATTTTTTAAAGACATACATTAAAAGCGTTAAATATTTCTATAAAAAATATCATACCGTTACTTTTGTGTATTTTTTGCACGATTTATTAAAATAAACATGAACAACATACAAGAAATAAAAGATTACGTTGTTGAAATAACCGAAGGAAATTCAACTAAAGAAGAAAAATTACAACAAATATGTGATTATTTAGCTTCAAAAATTTCATATTACGACTGGGTTGGCTTCTACTTTAGAAACGGAGATAAAGAAGAACTTAAACTAGCACAGTTTAATGGTGAACCAACTGAGCATACCATCATCCCTTTTGGTAAAGGAATTTGTGGTCAGGTAGCTGTTAGCAATAAAAACTTTGTTGTACAAGATGTAAGCGAACAAGACAATTATATTTCATGTGGATGGAAAGTTAAATCAGAAATAGTAATTCCTATTTTTGTTGACGGTAAAAACATTGGACAAATTGATATTGATTCTCATACGGTTAATCCATTTACAGAGGCTGATGAAGAATTATTAGAGTTCGTTTGCAAAAAAGTTAGTGCTTTTGTGTAAAAAAAAGCGTAAACACTTGATTTTTAAAGTTTTTTTTATTTTATTTGAAAAATAATTATCAACAACTTTATTAACATTTTTAATTCCCTTAAATTATGAGTAGTAAAGACTTCCCCACTTATGCTGCTTTGAGTGACAACACTCAAACAAAATCACAACAATCGTTAGTAGAGAAATTCACCACTTGGTTTAGAAATTTTCTTGAAAACGCAGAATGAAAATTAAGAATTTTCATCTTTGTTGAACAAAACGCTATCTAAAACGTAACTTTTAGATAGCGTTTTTTACTTTAAAAAATATTGTGAAACCCTCAAGGTTTTAGTAATTTTGCTCGCTTAACAACACAACAAAAATGAACAGCACAAAAACTATTAAATCTGCATTGATTTCTGTTTTTCATAAAGACGGATTAGAGCCAATTGTAAGAAAACTGAACGATTTAAATGTTACCATTTATTCTACCGGTGGTACTGAAAAATTCATTAAAGATTTAGGAATTACTGTGATTCCTGTTGAAGACGTTACTTCTTACCCTTCAATTTTAGGCGGCAGAGTTAAAACGTTACATCCAAAAGTTTTTGGAGGAATATTAAACAGACAAGATCATGAAGGTGATATTGCTGAAATGGAAGAGTTTCAAATTCCTCAATTAGATTTAGTTATTGTAGATTTATATCCGTTTGAAAAAACAGTTGCTTCAGGAGCATCTGAACAAGATATTATCGAAAAAATTGATATTGGTGGAATTTCACTAATAAGAGCTGCTGCAAAAAACTTTAAAGACACCGTAATTGTTTCTTCTATGGAACAATACGATGAGTTTTTATCAATCATTACAAACAATAACGGACAAACTTCTATTACAGAAAGAAAAAAGTTTGCTGCAAAAGCATTTAATGTTTCTTCACACTACGATACTGCTATTTTTAATTATTTCAATGAAGATGAAGTAGTATATAAAGCAAGTGAAACTATTTCTAAAACATTACGTTATGGGGAAAACCCACATCAAAAAGGTTTTTTCTTTGGAGATTTAGACGCTATGTTTGATAAATTACACGGTAAAGAATTAAGTTACAACAATTTACTAGATGTAGATGCAGCTGTAAACTTAATGAACGAATTTAAAGGTGAAGATCCTACTTTTGCTATCTTAAAACACAATAATGCTTGCGGTTTTGCTCAAAGAGCAACAATGCACCAAGCCTATGTAGATGCATTAGCAGGTGACCCTGTATCTGCTTTCGGAGGTATTTTAATTGCAAATGCAACTATTGACAAAGCAACTGCAGAAGAAATTCATCAATTATTCTGTGAAGTAGTAATTGCTCCTGCTTATGATGACGATGCTTTAGCCATTCTTAAAGAAAAGAAAAACAGAGTTATTTTAGTACAAAAAGATATAGAGTTACCAACTCAAACCGTAAGAACAGCTTTAAATGGAGTATTAATTCAGGATAAAGACAACAAAACTGATAAATTAGAAGATTTAACGTACGCTACAAACAATAAACCTTCGGAAAAAGAGTTAGATGACTTATTATTTGCTTCTAAGATTTGTAAGCACACAAAATCAAACACCATTGTTTTAGCAAAAAACAAACAATTATGTGCAAGCGGAACCGGGCAAACAAGTAGAGTTGATGCATTAAGACAAGCTATTGAAAAAGCTAAAAGCTTCAATTTTAATTTAGAAGGAGCTGTAATGGCAAGTGACGCTTTCTTCCCGTTTCCGGACTGTGTTGAAATAGCAGATAATGCGGGGATAAAAAGTGTAATACAACCCGGGGGGTCTATTAAAGATCAATTAAGCATTGATTATTGTAACGATAATGATGTAGCTATGGTTTTTACAGGAACAAGACATTTTAAACATTAATGAGTTTTGATGTAAAAACAATGTATATTTTTTATAGATTTGTGAAAATACATCAATAATTTAGATAAAACATAAAGATTTTATGGGGTTTTTCGACTTTATGACCGAAGATATTGCAGTTGATTTAGGAACTGCTAACACGTTAATAATTCACAATGGCAAAGTGGTTATTGATAGCCCTTCTATTGTTGCCAGGAATAGATTAACGGGTAAAATTATTGCTACGGGTCATGAAGCCAATAGAATGCAAGGAAAAACTCATGAAAATATAAAAACGATTCGCCCTTTAAAAGATGGGGTTATTGCAGATTTTCAGGCTTCAGAAGAAATGATAAAGGAATTTGTAAAAAAAATTCCTGCCATTAAAAAGAAGCTTTTTCCGCCTTCTTTACGTATGGTAATCTGTATTCCTTCCGGCATAACAGAAGTAGAAAAACGAGCAGTAATTGACTCTGCACGTCATATGAATGCTAAAGAAATTTATCTTATTTACGAACCAATGGCCGCGGCAATTGGAGTGGGTATAGATATTATGGAGCCTAAAGGAAATATGATTATTGATATAGGTGGGGGTACTACTGAAATAGCTGTAATAGCCTTAGCAGGTATTGTATGTGATCAATCAGTAAAAGTAGCCGGAGATTTATTTACTAATGACATCATGTATTACATGAGAACTCAACACAACCTATATGTTGGTGAAACTACTGCTGAAAAAATAAAAATCCAAATTGGTTCTGCTACCGAAGATTTAGATACTCCTCCTGAAGATATGATGGTTCAGGGTAGAGATTTATTAAGTGGGAAGCCTAAACAAGTACAAGTTTCTTACAGAGAAATTGCAAAAGCACTCGATAAATCTATTCTTCGTATTGAAGATGCCGTTATGGAAACATTATCTAAAACACCACCCGAATTAGCTGCTGACATTTATAATACAGGAATTTATTTAGCCGGAGGTGGTTCTATGCTAAGAGGATTAGATAAACGTTTATCTCGTAAGACTGATTTACCGGTGTATGTAGCTGAAGACCCGCTAAGAGCCGTAGTTAGAGGTACTGGAATCGCATTAAAAAACCTTGAAAAATACAAATCAGTATTAATCAAATAAAAGTTATGATTATTTATGCAACAGCTTGTCTATTTCTTACAGAAGTATAAATATTTCTTGTATTTTCTATTTTTAGAAATTATAGCTGTTGCATTAATCATTAACAACCATTCTTTTCATAAAAGTAAATTTATCAATTCAGCTAATGCTGTTTCCGGAGGACTCCTTAATAAAGCAAGCAATATTAGAACCTACCTAAATTTAAAAACAGAAAACGAATTACTTTTAGAAGAAAACACCGCTTTAAAAAACAAGCTTGATTTTTTTTACACTGTTACAGATACTGTTGGAGTACATTATGCAATAGATACATTAAATTTTAATCAGCAATATAAATATATCAGCGGTAAAATTATAGACAATAATTACAACACTCCTTACAACTTTTTAACAATTAACAGAGGTAAAAAAAACAACGTTTTGCCTGAAATGGCTGTTATAAATAGCAAGGGAGTTATTGGTATTACAGAAAATGTTTCAAACGGATATGCCAGAGTGCAATCTATTTTAAATAAAAACAGTAAAATTAACGCTCGTTTTAAAAACAGTAAGCATTTTGGTACACTAGAGTGGAACGGTGAAGATTATACCATAGTTCAACTGACAGACATTCCAAGACAAGCTGTAATGCAAATTGGAGATACAATTATTACCGGAGGAAAATCTTCAATATTTCCAGAAGGAATTCCTATTGGAACTATTGAAAGTATTCCTGAAAAAATATCAGCATTAAATACCATAAATGTTAAACTGTTTAATGATATGACTAATCTTGGCAGTATATACATAATAACAAATTTTCATAAAAACGAAATAAAAGCTTTAAACAATCAAAATGAATAAAACTCTTTATCTTATATTTTTATTTTTCTTTTTTGTTTTATTACAGGTTTTGATTCTTAATAATATTCTTTTATTTGGTTACTTAAATCCGTATTTATACATAGCCTATATTTTTATTTTTCCCTTAAAACAAAAACGAGTTCCATTTTTAACCATTAGCTTTTTGTTGGGTTTATGTATTGATTTTTTTTCAAATTCGGGAGGAATCCATGCTTTTGCCACACTTTTCATAGCTTACATACGCTTATTTCTTGTAAGAACTATTTTCAAAAAAACAGAATCCGATTATTTATTATTTAGTTTACGAATGGAAACTTTTGATAAAGTATTCAATTATGTAACAATTTTAACAGTAATTCATCACTTTATCTTATACAGCTTCATTAACTTTAGTTTCCATAATTTTTCAAATATTATAATCAATACACTATTATCAAGTGTATTTACGTTAGTACTATATTTTTTAGGAAGTTTTATCTTTAGAAAAAAACTATCATGAAGCGAAGTTTTTTATTAATATTTCTAATTACCCTTGTAGGTTTCATATATATAGGCAGGCTTTTTCAGTTACAAATTCTTCAACAAAAAAAACAGAATACAACTGTAAGTTCTACTGTTAAAATTGAATATGACTATCCAGAACGAGGGTATGTTTATGACAGAAATGGAAAATTACTGGTTGCAAACCAACTTTCATATGATGTTATGATTGTTCCTAAAGAAGTAAAACCTTTAGACACCTTACAATTTTGTTCACTTTTAAACATAACTAAAGACGATTTTTTAAAACGCTTTGATAAAGCTGAAAGTTATGCCAGATGGCTTCCTTCAGTTTTTCTAAAACAACTTTCTAAAGAAGACTTTGCTTTTTTACAGGAAAAACTCCAAAAATTTAAAGGCTTCTACATTCAAAAACGTATTATTAGAAACTACCCTATTAAGTCGGCAGCTAATGTTTTAGGATTTATTGGTGAAGTTAATGAACAAAAAGCCAAAACAAGCAACTATTATGAACAAGGTGAATTAATCGGTAAATTGGGTATTGAAAAACAATACGAAGAAGTCTTAAGAGGTATCAAAGGAAAAAAATACTTTACCAGAAACAATCTTAATGAAATAACCGGACCTTATAAAAATGGTTTATTAGATACTCTTGCTGTTCCCGGTAAAGATTTAACCTTAACTATAGATAGTGAATTACAACAGTATGGAGAATCACTAATGAAAGGAAAAAGAGGTGGTATTGTTGCTATTGAGCCTAAAACAGGTGAAATTTTAGCTCTGATTACTGCTCCTTCATACGATCCTAATTTATTAGTAGGTAGAGAACGCTCAAAAAATTCAGGAAAGTTATTTTACGACTCTATAAATAAACCTACGTTTGATAGAGGACTTCAAGCTATGTATGCCCCGGGATCTCCTTTTAAAATTATAAATGGATTAATTGGGTTGCAAGAAGGTGTTATTGATGAAAACTTTTCTGTTCGTTGTTATCATGGCTATAGATATGGAAAAAGGAAAAATGAATTTATGGGATGCCACTGTGGTATTGTTGGTTATCCTATCCGACTAAAAACAGCCATCGCAAAATCTTGTAATAGTTACTTTGCTACTACTTACAGAAAAATTGTAGACAATGCTGAAAACCCAAAAATAGGACTAAACAACTGGAGTAAACATGCTAAAAGTTTTGGTTTAGGCAACTATTTAGGCTATGATTTGCCAACAGGTCAAAAAGGTAGAATTCCAGACTCTACATACTATAACAAATGGTACAAATATCGATGGGGAGCTACCACAACTATCTCAAACGCTATTGGTCAGGGAGAAGTAGAATCAACTCCTATTCAATTAGCAAATATGACTGCCGCCATAGCTAATAAGGGTTTTTATTTTAGACCTCATGTTGTAAAACAAATAAACAAACAAGCTATAACCGATACTCTTTATACTAAAAAAGTAAATACAACTATTGATTCTAAACATTTTAATGTAGCTATTGAAGCCATGCATGAAGTATTTACAAAAGGAACCGCCAAAGGAAGTAGAGTAAAAGGTATCGAAATTTGTGGAAAAACCGGTACCGCTGAAAATTTCACTAGAGTTGACGGACAGAAAATACAGCTTCCGGATCACTCTATCTTAGTTGCTTTTGCACCTAAAGATGATCCTAAAATAGCCTTAGCGGTTTATATTGAAAACGGTGGATATGGTTCTACTATTGCTGCACCTATAACCAGTTTATTAATTGAAAAATATTTAACCGGTAAAGTTGAACGAACATATGTAGAGGAGCGAATGTTAGACTTAAGCCTGCAACACGTATATAATAAACTTATTCCTAAAATAGATACCATTGCGCAAGGAACGAAATAATATATTTGCTGATATAGACTGGATTTTGATTATCCTGTATGTGCTATTAGTCATTTTTGGATGGATTAATATTTATGCTGCATCATCAAATGAAAATAGTCGAGAGATATTTAATTTTTCAACCCGTTACGGGAAACAACTTATATGGATAGGACTTAGTGTTCCAATTATAATTTTTGTTCTCTTTTTTAATTCTAAATTTTACGAAAAGTTCTCAAGTTTACTCTACCTTATCTCTCTTGTAATTCTTGCAGGAGTTTTAGTATTTGGAAAAAAAATTAACGGAGCAACTTCTTGGTATAGCTTTGGGGGTATAGGGTTACAACCTTCTGAGTTTGCTAAAGCTTTTACCGCCCTTGCCTTAGCTAAATTAATGAGTGACAGGCAATACAACTTAAAGCTTTTAAAAAACCAAATAAAGGCTTTTATTATAATTTTTACACCGGCTTTTCTTATTGCCTTACAGCCCGATATGGGATCTGTTCTAATTTATTTTTCTTTCTTTTTTGTGCTTAATAGAGAAGGATTAACTCTTGCTTATTTTATATTAGGAGCTGTGTCCATTATCTTATTCTTACTTACCATATCCTTTGGAATAAAATGGGTGTTAATTTCTAGTCTATTAATTATAACACTCTATATAATATATGCTGTCTATAGAAATAAACGTTTTTTACGATTCAATCTTTTCAAAATTATTAGCCTCTACATTATTACCACCATTTTCATAACTGTTATTGGTTATACATATAATAATGTATTAGGACAACATCAAAAAGATCGTTTTGACATATTATTAGGTAAAATAAAAGATAATAGAGGTATTGGGTATAATACTTATCAAGCTCAGCTTACTATTAGCTCCGGAGGTTTTTCAGGTAAAGGATTTCTTAAAGGAGACAGAACACAAGGAAATTTCGTTCCGGAACAAGATACCGATTATATTTTTAGTACCGTAAGTGAAGAATGGGGTTTTATAGGAAGTACATTAGTAATTATACTCTTTATGCTCCTTTTATACAGAATTATCTACTTAGCAGAGACACACAATAATAAATTTGGAAGAATTTACGGTTACGGTGTGGCTTCAATAATCTTTTTTCACGTAATTGTAAATGTAGGAATGGTAATAGGACTGCTCCCTACTATAGGAATTCCTTTACCTTTTTTTAGTTATGGAGGTTCTTCTCTTTGGGGTTTTACATTGCTCCTTTTTATCTTTATACGTTTAGACGCTCATAAAAAATACGATTGGTAAGCTAAAAATTCATTTACTAATACTACCTAGTTTTATTTTTAGATCTAGAACATCCAAGAAACTAAAGTCTAATTAAGCTGAACAAAACTAAATAACAATAGAACTTCTTGTAAAGGATAATACTTGATAACTTTTTTCTACAAAAGTACAGTACTAATATTAAACTTATTTAAAAAAAACAAAAAAGGTACCTCAAAAGAGATACCTTTTTAACTATTAACTAACCTTAAAACTTTTATAAAGCAGCAACGTGCTTAGCCAATTTTGACTTTAAATTAGCTGCTTTATTTTTATGAATAATGTTGTTCTTTGCTAATTTATCTAACATTGAAACAACTGACGAAAACATACCTTCTGCTTCCTTCTTATCTGTAGCTGCTCTTAATTTTCTTACAGCATTACGAGTTGTTTTATGCTGATATTTATTTCTTAAGCGCTTTGCTTCGTTACTTCTTATTCTCTTTAATGCTGACTTATGATTTGCCATTTTACTTAAAACGTTAAATGTTTATAAAAAACTTGTAGTCCGTACGGGAATCGAACCCGTGTTACCAGGATGAAAACCTGGCGTCCTAACCCCTAGACGAACGGACCATTAGTTACAATCTGATTTCTGATTGCGGGTGCAAATATACTATTTTTTTTTATACTTACAACCTTTATCATTTTTATTTCTTGATAAAAAAAGCTCCGACTATTACATCTGAGCTACTAAGAACTTGTAGTCCGTACGGGAATCGAACCCGTGTTACCAGGATGAAAACCTGGCGTCCTAACCCCTAGACGAACGGACCTCAATAATCTAATTTCCGATTGCGGGTGCAAATATAGAAACTATTTTAAATTACACCAAAACTTTTTTTATTTTTTTTAGTACGCTTTTGCGAACAATACTTTTCTTGAAGAAAGCTTACCAGAAAACACACATACGCCCTCTTCTTCTTTAACATCGTTAGGTATACAACGTATAGTTGCTTTGGTTAATTCTTTTATTTTTTCTTCTGTTTCAGCAGTACCATCCCAATGAGCTGATACAAAACCTCCTTTTTTCTCAATTACCTCTTTAAACTCATCAAATGAATTAACATCTGTAATATGAGTATTCCTGTAATTTAATGCTTTATTGTATAATTCTTCTTGAATATTATGTAGCATGTCTTTTACATAATCTACAATAGTACTTTGTTCAACAGTTTGTTTCTCAAAAGTATCTCTTCTTGCTACTTCAGCAGTTCCATTCTCTAAATCACGGTTTCCTATTGCAATTCGAACAGGCACTCCTTTCAATTCATATTCTGCAAACTTTGCCCCAGGTCTTAAAGTATCTCTATCATCAAATTTAACAGATATGCCCTGAGCCTTAAACTCTTTTACTAATACCTCTACCTTCTCTGAAATCGCATTCAACTGCTCTTCACCTTTATATATAGGAACAATAACAACTTGAATTGGCGCTAACTTTGGCGGCAATACTAATCCGGCATCATCTGAATGCGTCATAATTAAACCACCTATTAAACGAGTAGAAACTCCCCATGAGGTTGCCCATACATACTCTTGTTTGCCTTCTTTAGACGTATATTTAACATCAAATGCTTTAGCAAAATTTTGTCCTAAAAAATGTGATGTTCCTGCCTGCAAAGCTTTACCGTCTTGCATTAAAGCTTCAATAGTATAAGTAGCATCAGCTCCGGCAAAACGCTCGGTTTCTGACTTTTCTCCTCTTACAACTGGCATTGCCATAAAGTTTTCAGCAAAAGTTGCATACACTTCTTGCATTTGTTTAGCTTCAAATACCGCTTCATTTTTTGTAGCATGAGCTGTATGTCCTTCTTGCCATAAAAACTCAGCCGTACGTAAAAATAAACGTGTACGCATTTCCCAACGCACTACATTTGCCCATTGATTTATTAATAAAGGTAAATCTCTATGTGATTGAATCCATCCTTTGTATGTATTCCATATAATAGCTTCAGATGTTGGTCTTACCACTAATTCTTCTTCTAATTTAGCCTCAGGATCAACACGTAATTTCCCTTCTCTGTCCGGATCAGCTTGCAAACGATAATGAGTAACTACTGCACATTCTTTAGCAAATCCTTCAGCATTTTTCTCTTCAGCTTCAAACAAACTTTTGGGAACAAAAAGCGGGAAATAAGCATTTTGATGTCCTGTTTCTTTAAACATTCTATCTAATTCTGCTTGCATTTTTTCCCAAATTGCAAAACCGTAAGGCTTAATTACCATACATCCTCTAACAGCCGATGTTTCAGCCAAATCTGCCTTAACAATCAACTCATTATACCATTTAGAATAATCTTCTGCTCTTTTTGTTAAATGTTTACTCATAATCAAAAGTTTGGCATAAAAATTGTTATTTTTTATGCGTAAATTGTACCTGCAAAACTACACTAAAAAGGCAACAAGCCCAACAAAAAATAGTTTTTTGCGTTAAAAGGTTAAAAGAAAATGAATCGTTCTAACTTAAATCTGTCAGACATGAAACTAAAATACACCAAAATCAACATTTACCCATACTTAGTCCTACTAGTAGTGGCGGCTACCCTTACTTCGTGCGGAACAATGCAAACCGTTGCCAGTAGCGATGATGGTGTTTACAATGATGAACCCATTGAAACAGAACAAAGAAGAGTAATTGTTGCAGATCAAGAGACCTATGACGATTATGAAGAAAATTATTTCACCAAAGAAGTTGAACGCTTAGGTGTTTTAAATGGTACAGATATTTTTACTGACATTGAAAATTATAAGTCTGAAGATTCTGAATTTGAGGTTGAGGATGATATTACAGAGGAGGAACCTGACACTAGAATTGCTTACAATTCAAATGCACCTTGGGGCTATAATTCTAATAGTAATGATGTAGTTATTAATATTAACACTTCACCTTATTGGGGCTACTACAATAACTGGGGATGGAATGGTTATTATGGTTACAATTATCCTTGGTGGCGTTATAATTATGGATGGTGGAGAAATCGTTATTGGTATGGTGGCTTTTATGGAAATAATTGGGGTTGGGGTTGGAATAATTACAACAACTTCTACTACTCTCCGTATTACAGATATGGTTATAGCTATCACAGACCTTATTCTTATTATGGATATTATAATAATTCATATTACAGACGAGGCGCTAACCCATATAGAGCAGTAGCTTCCCGAAGAAATTATAATTCTACAAGAAACTATACGCCAAGAGCTACATCTTCAAGACGTTCTTCAAATGTATACAGAAACTCTAGAGATAATGACCGATATATTAGAAGTAACAGTAGAACAAGAACTACCCGAGACTATCAAACCGGCGGGCATAAACCTACCAGATCTATAAGAGGTACAAAAACCCGAACCAGAAACTACTCTACCGGAGGAGTTAAGCCTTCAAGAGATTCAAAAAGCTATAACAGAAGAAACAATAGCAATTCTTCCAGAAGCTATAATCCATCAAGATCAAGAAGCTCTGATAGAAATTATAACAGAAGTTCCTCTAATAGATCAAACAGAAGTTACACTCCATCCAGATCAAGTAGTTCTTCAAGAAGCTATACACCTAGCAGAAGTTCTTCATCTAGCTCAAGAAGTAGTGGAACAACAAGTAGTAGAAGCAGAAGGTAACTTTATATCAAAAAAGTATAATAATAGATTATGAAAAAAAATTTAATACTAGCAATATCAATCACCTCAACTTTTGGTGCCTTTTCTCAATCATTAGATTATAATGATTTAGGTATTTTATTTTCTAAAGATGATAATTACGGAACTGCTAGATTTGAAGCTATGAGTGGAGCTTTTGGTGCCTTAGGTGGAGATATTTCATCTTCTGGCATTAACCCTGCAGGTAGTGCCGTTGCTATAGTAAGTAGTGCATCTGCCACTTTAAGCAACAGAAATACAGATTATTCCGCTTTTTATTACGGTAATACTTCTGGTTCTCAAAACGATTATTTTAATCTTTCTCAAGCCGGTGGTATTTTAATTTTTGATACAAATGATACTGATTGGAATAAATTTGCACTTTCTTTCAACTATAGAATTAAAAGTGACTATAACTCGTTTTATAGTGTTCAAGGAAATAGCGGATACTTATTTAACACAGAACATTTTAACGATCCTCGGACACCAAAAAATCAATTTGATGGTTCTGTAGAACAAAAGTTTTCAGTTGAAAAACTAGGAAGTTCAAGCGTATTTAACATTGGATTTTCATCGGTTCATCAAAACAAACTTTTTTTGGGAGGAGCTCTTAATTTCCATAATATTGATTTTAACAGGATTGCCGTTTTAAAAGAAGTGAATGACGATGCTAACGGTAATATATTAACAGCTAACAACCTTATTGATTCTTATATTCAAGGAAATGGTTTCTCCTTTAGCTTAGGGTTTATTTATAAATTAAATCAAAATGTACGATTAGGTTTAGCTTACGAAACCCCAACATGGTATACTGAAATTGTTGAAGATTATAAAAATGAACTGACTCTTTCAGATGTTCCGGCTCTTAATATCGCTGGAGATACAGATATTATTCGTGAAGGGTACTTATACAGATTTAGATCTAATAGCAGAATTACTGCCAGTGGAGCTTATATTTTTGGAAAACAAGGGTTGATAAGCTTTGATTATACTTACAAAGATTATCCAAACATGAAATACAGAGAAAACAATACAACCTTCATCAGTGCCAATCAAAACTTTGCTTCTCAATACAGAAGTACTCATACTTTTAATCTTGGTACTGAATGGCGTTTTGACAGGATGAGTATAAGAGGTGGATATCACTATGAAAAGAATCCTAATTTATTAAGCGCCTTAGGAGGTAATACAAATAAAGATAATGTACGAGGTTTTTCTGCTGGTTTAGGATATAATTTTGGTAATATAAAAATAGATTTATCTTATAGAAAAACTGAAAACCAAGAATTTGAAACCTTATACAATCTTGGTGATATCAATCTAAACAATAGTACTTCCAGAATTTCCGGTACTGTTACCATTAGCTTATAATTGATTATAATAGATAAAACATATAAATAGCCTTGTTAGTTAACAAGGCTATTTGTTATATATATTTCTCAGTTTTTTAATGTAATTTTGCTTTTCATTTATAAGGACATGGATTCAATAAAAATAAATATACAAGAAACTAGCAATGAAACCATTATTAAATTTGTTAGTAATACCATTTTAATTAACGGAGGTAGTTATGAGTTTGACAATATCGACCAAGCAAAAAACTCACCTCTTGCTCAACAACTTTTTTACCTTCCTTTTGTAAAAAAAGTATTTGTTACTGCAAACTTTATCGCTGTACAACGATATGATATTGTACAATGGGATGACGTTGCCGAAGAAGTTAAAGAACAAATCGAAAACTATCTTCAACAAGGTAACACAATAATTAAAGAAGAGACTACAAAAAAAGATGCAATTGAAGTATATGCTGAAGTTACACCAAATCCAAGTGTAATGAAATTTGGCACTAATAAAGCATTAACACAAACCGATGTTGAGTTTAAAAATATTGAAGAAGCCAGCAAGTCATCACCACTAGCTCAGGCTTTATTTACTTTTCCGTTTGTTAAAGAAGTTTTCCTTTCTGAAAACTACATTTCTATCATGAAATATGATATGATTGAATGGAATGAAGTTTATCAAGAAATAAGAACATTCATCCGAAACTATTTACAGGAAGGTAAAACAATTATTTCTGAACTTCCTAAGCAGCAAACAAAACAAAATGTAGAAGTTCCTAAAGAAAACTTATCTGAAACCGAAGCTAAAATAGTTGATATTTTAGACGAATACATAAAGCCGGCTGTTGCTTCAGATGGTGGAAATATTGCATTTCAATCATATGATGAAACTACCAAAAGAGTAAATGTTATCTTACAAGGTGCATGTAGTGGATGCCCTTCATCAACCATTACTCTAAAAAATGGTATTGAAACCATGTTAAAAGAAATGTTACCTAACCAAGTAAACGAAGTAGTAGCTATTAACGGATAACAATATCAATTTATGTCTGAACAAATTAAGCCTTATAAAAACTCAGAATTAGGTAAAAAAGAACAAGTAGCTCAAATGTTTAACAATATTTCTGAAGATTATGACGGATTAAACCGTGTTATCTCTTTAGGAATTGATGTTAGCTGGAGAAAAAAAGTGGTAAAATTAGTAGGAAAAAACAACCCTAAACAAATATTAGATATAGCCACAGGAACAGGTGATTTAGCTTTAATGATGGCTTCTTTACAACCGGATCGCATTGTAGGATTAGATATTTCAGAAGGTATGTTAGCTGTTGGTAAACAAAAAGTTTCAAAAGCTAACTTGACCGATAAAATAGAAATGGTAGTGGGTGATAGTGAAAACATTCCTTTTCCTGATAATACTTTTGATGCCATAACCGTTTCTTTTGGAGTTAGAAATTTTGAAGATTTAGATAAAGGATTAACAGAAATACTTAGAGTTTTAAAACCCGGAGGTAAATTTGTAGTTTTAGAAACCTCAAATCCAACTAAATTTCCTTTTAAACAAGGTTATAAATTTTACACAAACTTCATACTCCCTGTTATAGGTAAAATCTTTTCAAAAGATAAGGTTGCCTACTCCTATTTATCAGAAAGTGCAAATTCTTTTCCTTTTGGAGAAGCTTTCAACAATATTTTGCAAAAAAACGGGTTTAAGAATGCAAAGAATTTACCCGTAACTTTTGGAGTTGCCTCAATTTACACAGCTTTTAAATAATTATGTTAAGAAAATTTTTAGTACTCTCGTTACTTTTAGGTTGCTTTGCCGTTACTTTCGGACAAAGAGAAAAAGTATTAAAACTTCCTAATTTTGATAAACCTCTATTTCATTATGGTTTTTATTTAGGAATGAATAATAATGGATATAAAGTTTCTTATAAGCCTAGTTTTGTTGATAAACCTGATATTGAAGTTACATCTTCTATTGGTTTTAATGTAGGATTGATTGCCGATTTAAGATTACACAATAATCTTAACTTGCGTTTTGAGCCAGGACTCATGTCTAATACCAAAACTTTAGTTTTTAATCATATTTCCGGTTCAAATGAAACTATAAAAACTAGAGAGGTTGGGGCTACTTTTCTACACTTACCAATTATCTTAAAAGCTAGTACAAACAGAATTAATAATGTTAGGCCTTATATTTTAGGAGGTGTTTCATATGATTACAACTTTTCAAGTAACGAAAGTAGTAGTGACGATAATTTTGCCGGAAAGTTCAGAACAAAAACCAGTAACTTTATGTATGAGATAGGAATTGGTGTAGACTTATATTTAAATTACTTCAAACTTTCTCCTTCAATACGTGGTGTATTTGCCATTAATAATGAATTAAAATATGATAATTCCAGTCCTAGTCAATGGACCGACCCTATTGATTTTTTAGGTACAAGAGGAGTTTTTCTTCATTTAGCATTTGAATAAAAACATAAAAACTAATAAAAACAAAAGGCTACCATAATATGGTAGCCTTTTTAATTTTAAAGGATTTTACCTTTAACCTTATTAGATAGAAGTCCCCCGAAATCTATCTTTTTATACCTATAGGACACACGTTTTTTGTAACGGTCACCTTTTTTAAATAATAATTGAGTCGTCCTAAAATAGGTTGACAGATTTAAAAAATATTATTTAAACCAGAGAGGCTAGCTTCTCTGGTTTTTTG
>NZ_JBOCUK010000025.1:0-53930 GCF_050606265.1 Tenacibaculum sp. TC6
TAGGTCGTTGCCTTTCTTTATAAACCTCATTACTTGATGTAATGAGGTTTTTTGTTTTATATGATTACTCTACTATTGCAACTAAAAAAGAGCCTATTTTAAGCCTTTTTTTATCCTCATATACCCAATCCTTTATTGTAAAGTCTACTTAGCTTAGAAAACCTGTTTGAATGATAAAATTTCATAAAAAAAGATTCCAACGAATGAGGAATTGGAAATTGCCAGACAGTCGTATGCGTTGTTAGAAAAATAAACTCCAAAGAAATTATAAGATAAATTAATAAAGTCAAAGACTTAAGTTGATAGCTTGTAACAAAAAGTACAGCTAAATATTTATTGATTAAGCTTGTGCTTTTAGCATTGCTATTATATGTGTATATCAAAGTTTAAACTTTGATTCTTTTTGTATGTCAAGATGAAATACATTAAAAAAATTAAGAGATTTTTACGCAAATATAGAACCATGTAATGGAGGTGTAGTTATGACTGTTAGTTTTTTTGACTAAGGTTCGATATTTCCACTTAAATTAAACATCAAATGATATATTTTTAACTCATTGTTATCTTTATCCGTATGAACTGAACTATAATGATATTCGAAGTCATTAATGAAAGAATCCTTAGTGATTTCTTGTCTTGTGACAATAGAAGAAAATGATGTCGTCAAAAGTGTATTGATGTTTTTTACATTTTCATCAATTTTTAAATCTTCAACTACAAAACCAATCATTCCATTCACTCGGTAATAGGACGAGTAATATTTAGTGATAAATCTATTAATCCCGTTCTCTATGTACTTAGCGTTTAGTCCACTAGTTCCTATTATATTGGTGTTATCCAATCTTTTGCATTCAAGGATATAATATGCTTCCTGTTTTTCGAATGTGTTTGGAGAGATTACTTTAATATCTGTTCTTCCAATGGAATGATCTTCTTGCACTTCTCTTTCGAAATGCCATTGAAGTAAGTCAACTTTTCTTCTGATTTCATTATTCTTGAGATAATTAAGTAAGAGAAGATCTCTAATTTTATTTTCATCATTTTCCAAAACAACTTTATCGACCTTCATTAATTGATAGCAGACACAAATCTTCGATAAGATTTCTTCAAATTCATTATCGTAAAATGGAACGGAGCCACTAAAGTGTGATGCATCTAAACTACCGAACATTGAATGTGTGTTTTTTGCCAGCAGTTAAAATGGCATCAGTAAATTCATTTAAATCAAGATGAGCAATTGCCTTATGCCATAGTCTTTTCTCGTTAGGCTTGACTATGTAAAATCCATCTTTTTCAAATCCTCGAATATCTTTTTGTATAAATAAACGGTCTGTTATTTTTTCATTTCCAAGAGTTGATAGTCTTTCTAGGACTTCATTATTGTTGGTGTTAACATAATTGATTTGTTCAATTTGTTCTTTTATTGGAACGAGTTTGAAAAACAACCCAATAAGTTGATTTGTATGATGAATTTCAACGATTAATTTGTGGTTATTTTTTTTAAATGAATCATTGAATCTATTTAAAAAAAGATTGATGTAGTTTTGAAGTGCCTGACTACTTTCAGGTAGAGGGTTGAAGATTTGTTCAAACCCTTTATGCTTCATTAACATAGGAATGACAATATCGTTTGCATAGTTTACCAAATCCTTTTCCTGATCAATTAAATGAAGTTCTGAAAGAATAATTTCATCTAATTCCTTAATCGACTTATCAATTGATATTTTGACAGTTGTATCTAATAATGAGTCAGGTGATAAAAATCTGTTTTTAAGTTCGATTATCTCAGATACTTTATTTACAATTCGCTCATTATCAATGAATGGAATGTTGAATTTTTCCCTGTCATGAGCTTGTTCTCTTTCGATTCCTGAAGAGCTAAATGTTTGTAAGTTCAAGTATGAAAAGAAAGAAGAATTGAGAAGACCGCAAATTTCAAGCAAAGTATCAATGTCATCAAAGCTTTTGGCTTTAATAGATGTTAATGCGTGTTTAAAAAGAATATCCTTTTTACAAACTGCTGAAACAGAACGAAAGTCATTTTTAACACCTGTTGTAACCAAGAGCATTGGTGCTTTAAAAAGATTTGCATTTCTAGGTCTATGAACTATTGGGTTATCCCAAACTGAGCGAGAATTCTCATTTACCCAAAATGGATCGATATCTTTTCTTGAGTCTAAATATTGTGATCCCACATAGTGAGAAACATCATTTTGATTTCCTCCCCCAACTTGAATACCCTGTCCTACAATAAATTTCTCTTCATTTTTTATAATTTCATTGATTGATTGATGTCGTTCTTTTACAGTTTTGATTAAATTAAAGTCCAAATAAGTACCATAAACCAGTACTTTCCATAGATAATCGAATTCCTTTAATCTGCTTTGGACTACTTTCTTATAATCCCCTCGTTGAATCGTAAAAACTTTGAAAAGAGAGAAGAATCGACTTGGTTTAAGTGTGATATGCTCGACAATATTTTCGTCTGTGGTTTTGTCAAAAGCGAATTGATAAAATAATACTACTGCCGGGGCTACGGCTTTATCATTTGACTTGTCAAAAACTTCCTTTCTCACAGGGGCAAGTTCAAAGACTTTTTCAATTGTAAACTGGTCTAGTAAGTACTTTCTAAATCCTTGTGCATTTAGATTATATAAGACCTTACTCGTAGCAATAAAACCAACCTTAGTCATCTCTTTACTAAAATCACTTACTCTAAGAATAAAGGCTTGTGCTATTTCACTATTGCTAATCTCTATTTCATTCGTGTATTTACCACTCTCTAGTTTCTTCCTTTTATTTATATATTGATCGAATAGAGGTTTTTTTTCTCCTTTTCCTCTTCTCCAAGGTGGATTACCCAAAATGAATTCAAAAGAAACTTTTTCAAGTTGTGTATTAAAATCAGCTTCTGTGTTAAAAAAATCTTCGGAGAAAAAGTTTCTATTGTATAAAAGAGGAAACTTGAAAGACTCAATATCTGATGGCTCTTGATAATCTAAGAGAGTCAGGTAAATTGAAAAAATAGCAACATTTACCGCATTTTGATCTTTGTCAATTCCAAAAATATTGTTAGAAGCTAACTGTTTTAACTGTTTCTTGTATTGATCCGGATTGTCTAAATATGCTGAATTATTTAACTGAAATTGCTCTATTATTTTTCGTAAGCTTTCAACCAAAAAAATACCAGATCCGCATGAGGGGTCAAGTACTTTACAATCATATGATGTTGGTTGAGTTCTAAACTTTTTCCCTACTGTTTCGGAGAGGATGTAATCAACTAAGAATAAAGGAGTATAATATGCTCCTTGATTTTCCTGTTGGTCTTGTCCAATGAATAATTCGTAAACATTACTAATAAACTCTACAGGAATAATAGAGAAGTCGTAAAGGTTGAATAATGATATTTGCCCAGAAGCGACTTCATCTCCTGATAACAATTTTACAATTATTGAAAGACTACTCGCAGAGACAGAATCAATGTCGTCATCAGATATTGGGAATAAATCTCCGTTAAACTTATTTTTTAAATACTTAAAAAATGCTTTAACATCTTGCTTGTCCGATAGCAGATTACAAAATTCGGAATTGGTCCATTTACGAGATGTACCTTCTTTTTCGAAATCTAATTTTACTTCTCGGTCAATTAGGTAACGAACGAAAATGACCTTTCCTAATAATGAATTTGTTAGTTCAATGGATAAGCCGTCAGCAATTAGCAAATCTCTTGCGGCTTTAATATTGTTTAAAAGATGGTAATCAATTCGATTACTATAGCTAAAGTCTTTTTGATACTTTTCCCAGGTCTTACCTGTTACTAGTTCAAAGTAAGAAAAATCGTTTAGTTGTTCTGTTTTACCAAACAATCTCAGCGAGTCTTTCTCCGTAATGTATTCGAATCCATTATAGATCTCTAATGAATCCCCTTCTGAAATAATGATAATTGGTGATTCATTAAAGTTCCAGATTTCTTTGAGTTTTTCTTTTTTATTCTCAGGTGAGTCAAAAAATAAAATGAATGGTTTATTATCAATAGAGAAAAATGCATCTGGTTTAATGATATTATTCAATAGTCTTTCTATACGATTTGAAAACAAACCTTTCCAGTTGTTTTCATTCGTAATAAAAAGTCCATTTCCTTTTGAAAGCTGGAGCTTATTAAATATTTGCTCTAAGTGTCTCAAATCAAATTATTATTTTTCAAGACAAATGTCTATTGGTAAATAATTTTTTATGTTTTGTCATTTGTTGAGATTAGCAATAGCCGAACATCAATTTCAAGTACTTTAGCTATATGGAAAAGGGTCTCAATTCTTGGTTGCATATCGTTTCTACACCATTTAGAAATAGTAGTTCTATTCATTTCCAGTTGGTCAGCTAACCAATTATTTGTTTTACCTTTTTCAGCCAAAACCGCTTTTATACGGTTGTAAACTTGTTTTTCCATAATGCATTAGTGCTTACGAAACAAATATACATAGTTGAAAATAAACTCCCTTAACATAAAAATATGCTTAAAAGTATTCATTTGAATGTTTTTATTATCTTTGTTATGCTTTTAAAGCGTAAAAATATACTATAAAAGTTTTTTTTGAATATTTAAAAATTAAAACATGAATAAAAGATACACGAAAGCAGATTTAGAACAAATTGTGTTTGTTCAACTGGAAAACCTAGACGCTATGCACGACCTTTTAAGTATTATGAAGCATCAAAACGAGCTATTGAAAAAGGCTAATAAGAAATTGAAAAGTGAAATCTCAGATTTTGAACAAAAGTTATATCCAATAGGTAAAAGAAGTCTTTAGTTATAAACTTCGCCGACATCGCTGAACGAACTATAGTTAATATAAAAGCTTCGCCGATGTCGCTGAAAGAACTATAGTAAGTATAAAAGCTTTGCCGATGTCGCTGAAAGAATTATAGTGTGTATAAAAGCTTTGCCGATGTCGCTGAAAGAATTATAGTGTGTATAAAAGCTTCGCCGATGTCGCTGAAAGAATTATAGTGTGTATAAAAGCTTCGCCGACGTCGCTGAAAGAATTATAGTGTGTATAAAAGCTTCGCCGACGCCGCTGAAAGAATTATAGTGTGTATAAAAGCTTCGCCGATGTCGCTGAACAAATTTTCCTTCGGGTTATCACGAAGGAGCGGTAACTAATAAGGTAATCTCTCGATTCAAAGAGACTGTCACAGCAAAAGTGTTTGCTTCGCAGTGACGGTGTTATTTTACAAAACGGAAATTTGTTCTACACTTTATCCTTCAATCTCTATGAAAAGGAGATTTTTGATAACGGTTTATTTACGAGGCGTTTAAATGTTAAATAATTGTTATTTTGTTTAGATGTTGGTTTTAATGCTATATATTTAAACACAGGTAGATAGCTAGGGTTTTAATCCAACTAGGCTTACCTAAAAAATATGCTATGTGCCTAAGGACACTCCGAATATTGCATCGGAGTATGTATAATCAAAAATTATAATTGTTATGTTTATTTCAGCATTTTTACAAAATTACAGGTTAGAAGAGTATATTCAGTTTATGGATGATGTGAGACAACTCTGCATAAACAATGATGTGGCAGCTTTGCAATTAGGAAAACGGTTTGAAGATTTTTCAACCCAATTTACCTTATTAGAAGCGGCGTATGCAAAGCCTAAACGTCATGAATTAACGGTAGTTATTGAGGAATTAGATGCACAACGCGATCGTCTTTTTTCACAAATCAATTTTTACTTGAATGCAAATTCGTTAGAAACCGATAACGAAATATCTCTGCCCGCCAGTCAATTACTTCAAAAGATTACAGATTACGGAGGGGTGGCAGAAATCAATAAATTAAACTACCAAGCTCAAACGGCAGCCTTACGAAATTTAATAGATGATCTTTTAAAAATGCCTCAGGTAGATCAATTAAGTACGGTAGTGAATTATCGTTTAAAATTAGAGGCTTTACAAAGTATTAACGAGGAATTTAGAATTACGTTTGTAGAACGTACACAAGACCGAGGTACGTTGAGTAACGAGGAGGCTTCGGCATTGTTAAGAGCACCAATGAACGAGGCTTATTACAAATTGTTGTTTAGAATTCAGGCATCGGCTGAATTGAACCAAGAACAGGAAACACCATTACCCAATTTTAAGTTAGTGGCAGATGGGGTTAACGATGCTATAAAAAGATTGAATTCATTAGTAGAAAGCAGGAAAACTCCTTCAGCAGGCAGCGGTGATACTTCGAATACTACAGGCGCATAATTATAGTAGGTACAATTTATACCTGGTACCAATGAAAAGCCCTCACAAGATTTTTAAATCTTGTGAGGTTTATTTTTTATAATTATTTTTCTTTTAATTTATAAACATTTTGGTTTTATCTCAGTTTGATAGATTAGTAATATTTTAAGTAATGTTTTTTGGGATAGTTTTTATTTATCCTTCAAACATCTACAAGAAAAGGCATTTTTTTTCACAAAAGCAGCATTATTTGAATAAACAGCTTTATCGCCTGGTCTAAACCAAATAGACATTCCATAATCAGCGAGCTTCCCTCCATATTTATCTCCAAATGCAGAATATAAACTTTTTTCCTCTTCTAGAGTTCCTTCTTTTTCAGAGCTTGTCCAATAAAAACCGTTCATTTTATAAAATTCACCATTTGGTTTTCTATTACCGGCAATTAAAATATGAAATTTACTTTCACCACCTTTGATTAGTTTAGCGTATCTTTTTTTATTACTTGGTAATAATCTGTATTTGGAGATTCATTTTCATTTTGAATTTCGTTAAGCATTTTTTCCCATTCTTTTTTACTGGGCAGATGCCATCCTTTTGGACAAGCTGTTAAAGAAGATTTCCAAGTGTATAACCTACCATATTTATTGCCGTTAACTTCTTCGTTTTCCAAGCAATAAGATTCATCGCTTTTAAAGTTTAGATTTGTAGCCATCCACCAATCATCTCCAATTTTAATAATAGGATATTCTTGGGAATCATGTTCATCAATTATGGTCTCTTTTTGGGTTTTGTTTTCATTTGTTGGCTTGCAAGATGTGAATATTAAAAAAATAAAAAAGAATGTAAAATTTAGATTCATGATGGTTCTATTAAGTTATAACTAGTGATAAAAATTTTATATTAATTTTACTCCTAAATTTTCTTCGCGAACTTAAAAATTAAAAAGCTTCTTTTATATCTATTTTTATGTTGTCTTTACCTCTTGTGCAACGGTTACTTTTGTTAGCAAATATTTTCTAACTCTTCTATAATTGATATGTTAGTCAAGTCAATAGAATTATTTTCTTTCCAATGACTAATATAAACATCGTTATCTTTTGTGATTAAAATAGTAAAAGACAACTCTTCATTATTTGAATATTTTAGAACAATCTCATTTTTACTATTAGTTGTTTTATTTGTTAAAATTGGTTTATAATTATTATAAGTTTTCCTTTCAATATTAAGTTCTCTTTTTTCAATAAATTTTTCTAGAGTAATATCGATGTTTTTGTTTAAGGTTCCTATTAGAAAAAAATTACCCGAATCCAATTCTATAGGGAATTTAGCTTTGCTGTTCTTTTCATTTACCGTTTTTTTTACAAAATGAAAAATTAGTGACGTAGTCATTATGCATAGAAATATTATTAAATGTAATTGACTTAGTTTTCTTGTATCTATTACTGCAATTATCAAAATGAATATTACAGCTGCATAAAAGAATGATAAAATTTTGTGTTTTAAATTAGTAATGATAGTATAGCAAAGAGTTAACAAAAACAAAAAAATAATTACAAATTTTTCTCTGAAACTCCTATTTTCAAGATCACTATATAATATTAAATTTGAAATGATAAAAATAACACAGTATATGAATGCATCCCTTATCGCTTTTGAGATTAGACTTATATTAGAATCATCATGCTGTTTTTGGTGCTTATTTTGAGAATTACTTTTTGATATTTCCAAAATATTTTCAATTTTTTCCATCAGTTTTGTTGCTTTTTATAAAGTGAAATAAAAAAGTAAAGAACCATAAAACTCCCTATTAATTGTAAAAAATTAATCAGAAAGCTTGGAATACCGAGAATTCTCCAATTAATTCCATTTAAGAATGAATGAAAAAAATATATAGCCTGAACTAATACAACTATAATACTTCCAATCATTCCGATTTTAGTGACATTTTTAAAATTCATCATTTTTTTAAATTTAGCTTACAACAGGACAAAAGACATATGTCCTTATATATCTTAGTTTATTTAAATAAAAGGAAACCAAAAGCTATTATCAAATATAACAACTATTTATTCCGAGGTACAAAAATAATATTAAATATTAACGAATTTACTTTATGAGTTTCAATATACTCTAAGAGATATCGCAAACTGACTAATTTTCTATGTGTTTTGTAGGAAATATCACTCCCGAGTTTTATGGGGTTAACGATGCTATAAAAAGATTGAATTCATTGGTAGAGAGTAGGAAAACTCCTTCAGCAGGCAGCGGTGATACTTCGAATACTACAGGCGCATAATTATAGTAGGTACAATTTATACCTGGTACCAATGAAAAGCCCTCACAGATTTTTAAATCTTGTGAGGGCTTTTTATACATCTGTTTTTATAATTGACTTTCTTGCCATTTCCATGCGGAATCGAGGGCTTCGTCTAATGTTTTTTCTGTTTTCCAATTAAGTTCTTTGCTGACTAAAGAAGTATCTGCATACGCAGCGGTAATATCTCCGGCACGGCGTCCTACAATTTTATAAGGTAATTTTTGTGAAGACACTTTTTCAAATGATTTTACTACGTCTAATACCGAGCTTCCTTTTCCCGTACCTACATTAAAAAACTCGAAGTTGTTAGCGTTCTTTTTATCCAACAAACGTTGCAATGCTGCTATATGTGCTTTAGCCAAATCTACCACATGAATATAATCTCTAATAGCAGTACCATCATGCGTAGGGTAGTCATCACCAAAAATGGATAATTCTTTTCTAATACCGGCAGCTGTTTGGGTAACAAAAGGAATTAAATTTTGTGGAACTCCTAATGGAAGTTCTCCAATTTTAATACTGTCATGTGCACCTATTGGGTTAAAATAACGTAAAGCAATAGCGTTTAGATTGTGAGCATTACAGGCTTCTTTAATAATTTCTTCTCCTACTTGTTTTGTATTACCATAAGGTGATTCTGCAGGTTTAATAGGTGCATTTTCAGTTATAGGTAATTCATCGGCTTGGCCATATACGGTACATGATGAACTAAAGATAAAATTATCAATATTTCTATCACGCATTTCTTGTAATAAATATACTAGGCTTCCAATATTATTTTCATAGTATTCCAGTGGTTTTTCAACACTTTCACCTACTGCTTTAAAAGCAGCAAAATGAATGATTCCATCAATTTTAGTATGATCAAAGAAATTTTTAACATCAGATTTAACGCGTAAATCTAATTGATGGAAATCAGGTTTTTTATGGGTTATTTCAGTAATACTGTTTAATACGTCGATTTTTGAATTGGATAAATTATCAATAATGACAACTTCAAAACCTTCGTTTTGTAATTCAACAACAGTATGTGAGCCTATAAAGCCTAAACCACCTGTAACTAGTATTTTTTTCATTTTTAATTTTATTTACTACGGATTAAAGATTTTTATTAGGTAGTTAGTTTAAAAAGTCGATTATCGTTTTTGTAATGTATTCCAGTTGCTCAGTATCTAATTCGGTATGCATAGGTAATGAAATCACTTCATCAATTAATTGATTGGTTACTTTGAAATCATTTTCATTATAACGTTCATCTTGATATGCTTTTTGTGCATGCAAAGGCACCGGATAATAAATAGCGTTTGGAATGTTTTTGTCTAATAAATGCTGATGTAATTCATTACGTTTTCCATTAGTAATTCGTAAGGTATATTGATGAAAAACATGTGTTGTAAACTCACTTATTGTAGGAGTTATAACACTTGGATGATTAGCTAACGCATTTGAATAATAGGCGGCAGCTGCTCTTCTGGCATCGCAATATTGATCTAATAATGGAAGTTTGGCTTTTAAAACAGCAGCTTGAATACTATCTAATCGAGAGTTTACTCCTACCACATCATGGTAATATCTTTTATACATACCATGGTTTACCATGCCTCGTAAGGTATGTGCTAGCGCATCATCATTGGTAAAAATGGCACCACCGTCACCATAACAACCTAAATTTTTAGAAGGGAAAAATGAGGTAGTTCCTACATGTCCCATAGTACCGGCTTTTTTAACAGTACCATTTGAAAAAGTATAATTGGCTCCAATGGCTTGAGCATTGTCTTCAATTACAAATAAATTATGTTCTTTAGCTATGTTTAAAACGGCTTCCATATTGGCGCATTGTCCAAATAAATGAACAGGTACAATGGCTTTTGTTTTAGGTGTAATTGCTTTTTTCAGCGCATTAATATCTATATTAAAAGTATCCGGTTCTACATCTACTAATACCGGAGTAAGGTTTAATAATCCAATTACTTCAACAGTAGCAGCAAAAGTAAAATCGGCAGTAATCACCTCATCACCCGGTTGCAATCCTAATCCCATCATGGCAATCTGTAAAGCATCTGTACCGTTTGCACAAGGTATTACATGTTTTACATCTAAATATTTTTCTAAGTCTGATTGAAATTCATGTACATAAGGACCATTAATATATGCAGAAGTGTTTAAAACTTCCTGAATAGATACATCTACAATATTTTTTATTTTTTGATATTGACTCTGTAAGTCAACCATTTGTATTTTTTTCATTGTACGAGTTTTGTCTTTTCAAAAATACGACTATAATTTATTATAAGAAGATTCATTTGACGAAGTTATTAATGTATATAATATGATAAACCTACATTTAAGGAATTTGAATAGTATAAGTTTTGTTGAAATAATTCTCCGTTAAGATGAATCGTAAAATACTTTTGTAGTTGAAAGTTAATTTTTGCTCTAAATCTTGAAAAGTATTCTGAGTAACTATCATAAAAAAACATACCGTCTAATAAAATATATGTTTTGTCAATATCTGTATTTAATTGATACTGTATTCCTCCTCCAAGATAATGTCTGTTTTTGGTCATCCAATATGGAATACCGTTTACGTTTGTACTTCCTATAGAGTAGGAGCTTTCTAATGATGTTCTTATTGTATTGGTATTGTATTTAAAAATTGGATAATTAGCAGTAAGCGATATGGTAAAATCTGCATTGTGATCTGTGTAATAATTACTTTCAATATAGGTAGCTGTATTGAAGTTGTTTTTAAAGTTTTTTTCAAAATAGACTCCTAAAGTATTTTGGTATAAATAATTTTGAAAGGCAGCAGTGTTTTTTACAGGATTGGCTTCATAACTTACAGATAATAATGTATTGTTTTGGCTATAACTACCCTTAACTCCTAGGGTATAAAAATATCTGTTATTATCGGTTTCAAAACCAACTTTTCCGGAGTATCTGAGTTTTTGATCAAATGATTTTGAGCTTATAAACTCATAATTAATTCCGTATAAATTAATGGCTTCTCCGTTTTGATTTACAATATTATTAACCAGTGAGTTTGATAAAGTGAAATTATGAACCTGATTTTTTTTAGAGATATGACTATAGGTGAAAGCTTTATCAAAAGTAGCAATATCGTTTCTGTTGGTGTTTACAGCAGATGTTATAGTGTACGAACTATTTTGTTCTAACATTATAATTCTTTGAATACTATCTTTTGTTTTTTCAAATAAAAAAGCAGGTTTTTCAGTAAGTATGTTTTTCTGTGTTTTTCTGTTTTGATAGATGAAAAATGTGTTTAATTTTTTTCGTATACTCTCATATTCATTATGAGTTTCCGGAATTGAAGAAGCCAAATCCCATGCTTTTAAAAATTGATTTTTAGCAAGGTATAAATCTATCATGGTTTTTTTAGCTTCAAACTCATCTTTAAAAGAAGTATAGTTGTAGTTTTTATAATACTCATCTAATTCTTCATATTTGCCTGCTTCAAATAACCAATATAATTGAGTTTCAATGGGTATTTCTTTTGAAAGTTCTGCCCACGCAAGTGCTTTGTCAATATGTTTGTTTTCATAAAAATACCAAGTAAGTTCTTTAGCGATAGCTTGGTAATCTTTGGTTACAGGTAAAATGTTAAGAACAGCAAATTTTTCAGGTTCATCTTTCCAAAGATAAGTGGCTATAAAGGCTACTTTGTTTTCAGGAGTGGGTTGTATTTCTGAAATTTCACGTAATTTATTGCGAATTTCTTTGCTGTTATTTTCGTTATTATAATTTTTTAAATATTCTTTTAAAAGTTCCAGTTTAACGGTTACATCGGTAGCCGTTAAAATTTGTCGTTCTAACCAAATTAGTTTGCTTTTTTCTGAAGGATACCAAATAATATCGGCCATTTCTTTTGCTAATAAGGCTGCTTCATAATTTTGTTTCAGATAATAAAAATGCTCAACATCTTCCCAAAATTTTTTTTCGAGTTTAGCCCAACTACAGTATTTAGCATACTCTTTCCAAATTTTAATAGAAAATGGATTTTTTCCGAATATTTTCTTACGAAGCATAGACAATTTATCAGATAAAATATCTTCCGGAGTTTCTTTAAAGTTTAAAAACTCGGAATACGCCGCTAGAATTTCAGATGTAGAAATAGTTGTAGATGCTGTATTGCTAAGAGGTATTTTTATTTGAGGTTTTTTTGTTTTGATATTTACCAAATATCCGTTTTGAAATGGAATTTGTGTGTACTGGCTTTTTTGGTTGGTTAAAAAATTAAAAAGGGTTGCTGCATGATTTTCATTGATATATAAAAACCAATTTTGGTCATTATGATAAGCTCCGGTATTAGTTACCTGATAAAATGAGCTGTCTTGCTCATGTTTAAAACTGCTGTTTCTTAAGTTAGCAACAAGTTTACCTCCTTTTTGTACATTTGGAAATGTAGCAAGAGGGTAATTTTTTTTATGTTCTTTAATAACTTTTTCAAATGAATTATACATGCCCGGAAGGTTGTTTTTGTTCGTTTTCTTCCAGTTTAGCTGAAGTTCATTTCTATAACTGAAATCTCCTTTAGCGTGTAAGTTATTTTCGTCAGGAATTTGATAAATATCATCCGGATGAAGAAAGTGTGTCCAAATTCCGGTATATAAGTAAATAGATTCCTTTTCATATTTTTTTAAATCATCTAAAAAAAAGCCGGAAGTAATTCTGGGAAAATCAAACATCGTATTAACGTAAGGTTCCGGATTAAATTCACGATTTCCACCGGAAGCAAACTCACCAAAATATAAACTACACATGTATTTTATAGAAGGGAGCCCTTGGTGTAAAGAATGTATACCTAATTTATCAATATAATTAGAAGGAGGAATGTAAGAAACCGGAAGAGCTCCGTAATCACTAACTCTCCAAATATTTTTAATGGTATTAAGGGCAATGTTAATATCTTCTTCATACCAATTTTCTTTCAGTAAAGAAACGTGATTATATCCATGAAACCCTAGCTCGTGGTTTTGTTTTAGTACATCTTTAGTGATAAGATGTGATATAGGGATGAAATTTTCTCTGGCTAAATTCCATTGTTTGTAAGAAAAAGGAGGTTCCGCATTTTCATCATAATCAAATATGATGGTTGTTGTGTATTTAATATCATACTTTTTAGCCATTGAAAGCATATCCGGCCACCATATGTTTTTTACAAAATCTTGGCTGGAAACATTGTATTCACTCAAAACAGGCTCTTTTATAAATGGGTAAACCGGACTAGGAAAATCATCAAGAAAAATTGTATTTATGTTGGCAACAGGATAAGGAATTCCTTCTAAGGTTGGGAGCAATGATGAAAATAAGACACCTCTTTCATACTTTGATATTTCTAAAGAGGTATTGTAGTATAATACATTTCCTAACCCTATATTTTTTTTGATAACAACCGGATAATTCTCTTCATTTTTTGCGGTTAAAATAACTTCTATCGAATTATCAAAACTTTTTCTATCGAGTCCAAAATGAGTAAAATTATTATGAATAGATAGGTTATTAAGGTTTGGTATAAAGTTGTTTTTAAACTGTATTCCTTTTGCTGTAGTATTGTATTTATGTTTAGATTTTTCTTTTTTTAAACCAATTAAAAAGTTAAAACGTTCATCGGCAATAGCATTGGTTATAATTAAATTTCCGCCTTTAGCAATAAATGTAATTAACTTATGGATTGCTTTGGTGTTTAACCCGTCTGTTTTTGAAATACAAATAGTTTTTAAAGTTGACGGAAATTGATAATTGGGAGTGTTAATTTCATTTTCTTTAACTATTGAAAATGGAATTTTTGTGTAATCACATAATTGTTTAATGTTTTCTGAAACTTTGTGAGATGACGATTTGTTTTCAGAAATGTAGGTTACAAGCGGAGTGCTACCGGTTAAAAAATAATCACTTTTTGAAAATGATTCTTCCTTACTTTTATTTGTAGCGTCTGTACTTTTGTTTTTGGGTAAAAAGCCATACGTAGAGCAAAAAAATAAAGCAAGTACTATAGATACTTTTAATAATTGGTTAATTCTTTTTTTCATAATCTTTTATCATAAAACAACATTTGGTCAACGTTGCTACTATTTTCATGATTAATTATTTTGTAAACCCTAAGTCTGTCTGTGTTTGTATAGAGTACAATTTCTCTATTTCTAGACTTTAAAATTTTTAGAATGCTGTCATTTTTTTTCAGCTGATTTTTATTCGTAAGAAAGCCTATTCTGCTCACGTTTTTGTCAACTCCCAATATTTCAAATAAAAAAATGCTATTAGGGAGGATTGCTTGTGGATTTTTTTTAAAAAAATCTTTTTCTTTTTTATTGAGATGAAAAACAGAATCTTTTTCTATGTAGCTTTTATTTAATTCTTTATAGTTTATAAAATAATGATTGGTTCTACTAAATACCATTGCTTTTTGATGGTTGGTAACCGCATAACTGTAGGGTAGATGGTTGGTAATAATTTTATCATAAACCGCAAGCAATTGCCTGTTCGTTTCATTAGAACTTTTAAGGTTTTGTAGAGGAGTCTTTTGAATATATATAAGCGAAAAAATAACAAAAACAAGCGCTAAGAATGCGGGATATTTTACCTTTTTAGAGGGTAACTTATTCATGACTAATTGAGTCATTGAAATTCCAATAATGATTGGAGTTAAAACACTAAAAATTAATAAGAATAAATTTTCATCAAACAAATAATAGTTGGTTTGGTATAGGGCTGATGTAGAAAGATATAATGAAGATATTACAACAGAAATAATGTTAATTTTTGTACTTAAAATATTTATGATAATAACCAACGTAGCTAATAAAGACGATAGTTTAATGATGTTTTTATAGGTAAAGTATTGGTTTTGTATTTTGGTAAAGTTTGAAACTTCAATAAAACTATTTTTAAAAAAGTAATTTAAATTAAACTGCCCGTAATTAAATAAAATAAAAAATAGAATAAGAGTACAACTTGCTATGAAAAAGGGAGATAGTATTAAAATTCCTCTTTGTTGTAACGTTTTAGATCCATCATATAAGAAGATAAATAAGAAAGCAGGAAGGATTAAAAAACCAAGACTGGAAAAGGCTAAAAAAGATATCGCAAATAAGGCTAAAAAAGTATAGATTAAATGTATTTTGTATCTGTAAAAGTGCTGTTTTTGTGCTAAACAAACTAAAACGGGTATAAGTATAAAAAGAACGGTAAATATTTTACGATGTTCAAATATAAAGGTAATGTCTATGGGAGTTATTACAAAACCACCTAAAAAAATTATGGCAGACAAAAGTGGAATTAAATTTTTATCCTTAAGGCTTACCGTTTTTACTACCCAATAAATAAGCATAGATAAAATAATGCTTTGTAAAAAACCAAACATTTGTAAACTCATTCCTGAACTTACTTTGAAAAAAAGGCTGAATAAACTTATTAAAGCATATTCTCCCATTTCAGTATAATCAATAGTAAACCATTGCTGATTTAAAATTTGAGTAACCTTTTCAAAGTCGTTAAACCAACTTTCAGAAAATAAAAATAAATCGTTGGTGTAAAATAGCATTCGAACAACAAACGAAGCCATAATAATAAATAGAATGATACTTAAATCATATAGTTCATTTGGAGTCAATTTTTTGCTTGAGAAAAACTGACGTATAATTTGTTTTTTATTTGGAGCCTCAATAAAACTAACAGATTCTATAGTAAGTTTTTCAAATGAGTTTTTTATTGAACTGTAAATAACTTTAGGAGAGTTGAAATTATATAAATCGAAAAGTAAAAAAACAGAAACTAAACTTAAATAATTAAAAAGATTATACGATTTGAATTGTACCAGTAAAAAAACAATTAAAATACTTACAGAGGCATATTTACTAATATTGATTAGTAAAAAGTCTGAAAAAAAATAATCCTTTTTGTCTTTTGAAGCTTTCTTTATGAAATAGAAAAAAACACCTATTAAAATAAACCGTACTAAAGCGTAAAGAAAACTGGTTTCATGTAATTTCATGGTTTACTATTTAAAAGAAGGTTTATTTTGTAAATCAATTTGTCCTATAAAAATGTTCCACTTGTATTTTCGTAACTTTCTGGAAATTTTATTATAGTCTCTTTTTCTATTAGCATATTCAATAATGATCAAAGGAATGTTGTACTTTTCTTCTATAGTTTTTAATTGACACACTTTTTGATTACATTCTTTTTTATCTCTAAACCTATATTCTTTGTCATCAAAATTGTAGTTGGTAACTATCGATTCTATAGCTATAGAATTAATATATTGATGAGTATGCTCAACTATTTCTAGTCCGGCATTTTGCATTAAATAAATAGAAGGAAATTGATTTTTAATAGAATGCAATAGCTTAAGAAATTCGTTTTGTTGGTGTTTTTGCTTTCCATAAGTACAGTAGTTGTCTACATTATCCAGAAAAAGACCATCAAATCCGTTCATGATTACTTTTTGCTTAATATCATTTAGTAAAATTTCATGTACAGGTTTTTGACTCAAATCTAAATAGTAACTATTCCATATGGTATTTTTACCTGAAAGGGCATAGTTTTTAGCACCTTCATAAAATGAAGTATATGTATTAAATTCTCCTAAAGAAAGGTAGCATAAAACTAATTTGTTGTTTTGCTTTAACACTGCTACTTCACTTGCTGAGTAATGACTAGCTTCAAGAATAACATATTCATAATTTATAATTTCGTGTACAGGAACTTTTCCATAGCACAAAAACACGTTTTTAGAATTAGCGGTTAATTTTGTTGAAAAAATAATACCGGCTAATACTATTAAATACTTAAAGTGTAGCATAGTAATCTATGTTTTTATAAATATTTAGATTTTCTTTTAAGGTTAAATAAGTAAATGCAACAGAAGCTATTAACATACCATAAACACTATCTTCATAAGAAAAAAGTCGGCTAATAATAAAACCTGATGAAATATTGAGTACGCATGCCAGCACTAGAATTTTAAGAACTTTCTCATGTCTTTTCATAGAAATAAGATAAGAGGAGTTTAGCATACCAAAGCATAAAAACAAATAGCCTAAAACGCCAATGTTTGCTATTTTAATATTGATGCTTTTTAAAGGTTCTGTAAAAAAATAATTATACCCCCATTGCCCGTAAAAAATATACAAGATCACCATATAAATAGGAATAGAGGCTAAAAAAATTACAGAGATATTTTTAATATATAGACTTAAAATCTTTTTTCGATACTCTTTTAAATTGGTTAAAGAAGTATACTTCTTTTCGGTATTTAAAAAATTAAATAAAGAGTTGTTACTATGTTCAAGAAAACCGGCAAGTAGTAAAAAGAAAATAATAGATAAATCCATGCCAATTTCGTAGTCTTTTTCATAATAAACCGGTAAGAAAAAATTACTGGTTTCATTACTTGACCAAGCAATAATTCTATCTATAAAAAAGAAAAAATTAATTAAAAATCCATATAGAAATGGGTAGATATTATTGTAAAACAGTGATCCTTTTTGAAAGGTAACATTTGAAGAAATACTAATTTTTCTTTTTCTTTTAAAATAGAAAATTAAAAACAATATAACTGAGCCTATAGCTGTGAATAATCCTAAAAAGTGTAATTGATAAATATTTACAGAAGTATTATTAATAAAAGGCAAACAAATTAAGGTTGCTGCCAACGTAGATAAAAAAATGACTTTTCGGTTTCTAATCACATGAAGTGGCGAAAAAACTAAAAATAATAAGCCTACACCAAAAGCATAAGAAACTATTAACAGCATAGTTTTATACGGGTAAATAGGAATTATTAAGTTTAAAACCATAATTACCAATAGGGTTAGAAAAATAAATACAACTCCTTTTTTAAGAAGAAAAAATGTCATTTGTTCTACTAACCGATAATCTTTTAAATAAAAATGTTTAGATACCTGGTTGCCGATAACTTGTATAAAACCACCGCTAATAATCATTCCAATGATAATACCTAATACAACTACGGTAGATTGTACATGATTGAATCCGGTATATACATATATAGAAAAACCATAAACAATTATTGACGTTAATTGTATGGCAAAAGCTAATAAATAGGAGGTGCTAAAGAAATATTGTTTAACAAACAAATAAGAGTTAAGTAATATTTTTTTAGGTTTTTCGGTTGATTTTAAATTGTTCTCAGGCCTAACAACCTTAAGAGGTTTTACAGCCAATTTTTGAAAAATATCAGAAGCTAACGTCCATGAATCATCATAACCAAAATCTTCAGGTACATTTTCACTTTTAATACCTAAAGATTCTAATGTGGCAAGAACTACTTCAACTGAAACCGGGGAACCTATTTTTTCTTTTACATTTTGTAATAATTCACTATTACTTTTTTCAAAGTTTGTTACCATTGTTCAACTACTAAATTTTTCCGTTCAATAATGTTGTTTTTAAATAGTAGTAGGTCGTCGTAAACTTCTTCATAGGATCTGATAATTTTTTCAATAGTGAAATTTTCTAAAACTCGTTTTCTTGATTCTTCTCCCATTTTAATTCTTGCATCATGATTTTGTAATAAGAAAACAACTTTTTCTCCTAAAGAAGTATAATCTTTGGGTTTGCACACAAACCCTGTTTCTTCAGTAATTGCTTCAGCCACACCGCCCACATCAGTGGCTACAACCGGAACGCCGCAGCTCATAGACTCAATAACAGTGTAAGGAAATCCTTCAGAAATAGAGGTTAAAATTGAAATATCACCTTCTAAAAAGGCTTTATTAGGCTGACTGTGATGTCCGGCCAGAATAAAGTTTTCGGATAATTTTAATTCTTTAATAAGTTTTTCACATTCATATACATACTCTAAGTCAGCTTGTTTATCACCATAGACTAAAAACTTTACATTAGGAATTTTATCCCTAACATAATTACAGGTTTTAATCATTGTAATAATGTCTTTTAATGCAAAAATTCTGGCAATAGCTACAACTGTTGGTGTGTTTTTAAGATGCTCCGGTTTTTCTCCTAAAGAAAATTTGTTTTCATCAACCCCATTGTAAATTACTTTTGATTTAACTTTATCTAAACCATAATGGAATTCCCACTTCGTATTAAACTGATTAACAGAAGTAACCAAGTCAGATTTAGCGTATGCTAATCTTGATACTGATTCAGAGCATTTTATTATTAAGTTTTTAACGAAAAAAGACAATGAAGAACTGCTTATGTTAATCATGTTTTCTCGTATAAAAACACCATGTTCTGTTGCAACAATGGCTGCATTGTACTGTTTTTTAGCTATTAAAGCCGGTAAAATAGGGAGTCCCGCAAGTGTAATATGAGCAATATCTACGGGCGGAACTGGAACAGCAAGTGTTATGATAATTTTATTAATGTATTGCAGAGCAAAAGCAATATCATTTAAAGTTGGTTCATGATCATTTCGCGCATAATTTTCTTCTATAATACCTTTAAATTCATTCCAAACGCTAACATTTTTCATGGTAATATCAAAGTCAAACTTCTGAAAATAATCCCATAGTTTATAGATGCTTTCTTCAAGAATATCTAAATCACGGTTATTACCTATTAAGTTAGAAACAAAGTCTTTAAAAGGAGCTAAGAAGTAATATCTGATATTGATATCGGAAGTGTTTTTCTTCTTACTTGCTATATGTTTGTAAGAGTGTCCATAACTCATAATATCACATAAAGCATAAGGAGCCCATAAAGGAACCTGGATAATTTCTTTTATGTTGGAATGAATGCTGTATTTTGGTTTTTCTTCAAAATAAGCATTTAATGAATAAATGATATAGTCAACCCCTTTTGTTAGATTACACAAGGTATGTGACCAACTTGAGACCCCGCCATAATTATAAGGATAAGTACCCTCAGTTATGAGTAGTACTTTTTTATTTATAACAGACCCTCTTACTTTTTGTAAATCCATAACAAATTGTTATTATTTAATTTTCAAATAAGAGTGAGGGGGTGCACAAATGTATAAAAAAATACACAATGTAGTTTTTTTAATTTTTAAGCACCTCTATTCCGGTAGGTTGTGTATGGTTTTTCCCCTTTGGATATATTTATCCCTCCCTTACGAGCATTAAGACACCTTGTTTATAAATAAGTCACTTTACTGAAGGATTGAAAATTAAACAATTGATTATTTTTTATTACTATATATTATTAATACAAAACCGCTATTTTTGAATAGAAAGAAAAGTAATTAAGAGGTCTTGTTAAGCTAATTATGATTATATGAAAGTTTTTAAAAAAATAATAAAAGTTATACTGGTAATAATTGTTTTAATCTTTTTAGGAGGATGGTTTTTTGCTATGAATCTCAAACCTCAATACAAAGGAGACTTAAATTTAAAAAACATTTCTAATGAAATAATAGTTTCTTTTGATGAAGTTGGTGTTCCGCATATAAAGGCAATGAATCAAAAAGATGCTTATGTGGCTTTAGGTTATGTTCATGCCCAAGACAGACTTTGGCAAATGGAGTTAATGAGAAGAATTGCTGCAGGAAGATTATCAGAAATTTTTGGAAAAGAATTAATAAGAGTTGATAAGTTTTTTTCGGGATTAGGGATTGAAGAAATGGCTCAAAAAAGTATTGAAAAATTAGATAAAAACTCAAAACCTTATCAATTAGCTGAGGCATATTTAAGTGGAATAAATCAATTTATTGAAAACGGAACAACACCCATAGAATTTTATTTAGTAGGAGTTAATAAAGAGAAATACACCTTGCAAGATATATACAATGTTTATGGTTATATGGCCTTTAGTTTTGCGGTAGCTCATAAAACAGATCCTATGCTTACGGAGGTAAAAGAAAAGTTAGGAGATGAGTATTTAGAAGAACTCTTAGGAGCAGAGCATAGCAACTTAACAGTAATAAGAAATGAAAAAAATCCGGAATTAAAAGGGGCTTTTGCTCAAGCAATGAATGAAGTAATGGATAAATTGCCGGTATCTCCGTTTATAGGAAGTAATTCTTGGGTAATTGGTGGAGAAAAAACAAAAAGCGGAAAAGTAATTTTTGCTAATGACCCCCATATAGGATATGCACAACCATCTGTTTGGTACCAATCACATATCAAAACACCTGAATATGAAATGTACGGTTATAATTTAGCCTTAACACCTTTTCCGTTGTTAGGGCATAATAGAGAATATGCCTACGGATTAACTATGTTTGAAAATGATGATGTAGATTTTTATTATGAAGAAGAGAATCCGAACAATACATTAGAATACAAAACCCCTTTAGGGTATAAAAAATACGAATTACTCACTAAAAGAATAAAAGTAAAAGGTGAAAAAGATACACTATATCAGGTGAAAGTTAGCAATCACGGACCTGTAATGAACGGACTTATTGAGTTTATAGATACAGATAAACCAATAGCCATGCAGTGGATTTATACAAAATTAGAAAACCACCTTTTAGAAGTTTCCTATGATTTATCTCATGCCAAATCGTTATCTAATTTTAAAAACGGAGCTAGTAAATTGCATGCGCCGGGATTAAATATTATGTATGGCGATGCAAAAAATAACATAGCATGGTTTGCTTCCGGAAAATTATATAAATACAGAGATAGCTTAAATAGAAAACTTATTTTAAACGGAGCTTCCGGAAAAGATGAAATACTTGAGTATTTAGATTTTGAGCAAAATCCTCAGGCTATAAATCCAACATGGAATTATGTGTATTCGGCCAACAATCAACCCGATTCAATAGACGGTATGTTGTATCCGGGTTACTATCTTCCCGAAGACAGAGCCAAAAGAATTGAAAATTTATTAGATGTAAAAAATGATTTTACAAAAGAAGATGTAGCACAGATGATTTATGATGTTACTTCAGTAACTGCCCCGGAAATAAGTGCTTTTTGGATACAGAGTATTGATAATGATGAACTGTCACCAAGTGAAAAGAAAGCCTTGTACAGTTTAAAAAATTGGAATGGATATTTTGGAAAAGAAGAAGTGGGGCCGGTTATCTATAATCGTTTATGGTATGAGTTTGTAAAAAACACGTTTAAAGATGAGATGGGAGAAGCTTTTGAACAATTTATAAATACACCTTTTGAAGAAAAAGTAGTAGCCTATCAAGTGAAAAAAAATCAATCTATTTGGTGGGACAATATTGCTACTAAAGATAAAATTGAAACCAAAAATGAAATTATAACCCAATCATTTAAAGAAGCTTTTTCTTTTTTACAAAACCAATTAGGTGAAAATGTAGAGGATTGGAAATGGAAAAGAGTAGCTTCAGTAGAATATGAACATGCTATAGGAAAAGCAGGAGGAATACTCAGGAAAATTTTTAATGTGGGTCCTTTTGAAACAATTGGAGGAGATCAGGTTATAAATAATCAGATTTATAAAATTGATAGTACAGGTTATTATAAAATTCATGCAGGTCCTTCAACTCGTAGGGTCATTGATTTTTCAGATATAGAAAATAGTATAACCATTATTCCTACCGGGCAATCTGGAAATGTATTGAGTCCTTTTTACAAAAATCAATCACAAAAATACCTAGATGGAAAGTTTGTTCCAATGAAGTTAAATGAAAAAGCTATAGAGCAAACAGGTAACATTTTAAAAATCAGTCCATCTAAAAAGTAAAATCTTGACATATAAAAATAAAAACGGCTTGTTAAAAATTTATTACTAAAATGCTTTTTGTGTTTAAAAAGTATTAAAAAAGCTGTTTTATTTTATTTTTTATCATAAAAAAATAGAGATAACGTTACTTATATGATAAAAATCAATATTTCCTTTGATTAAATACGTGTAATTTCTATTAGAATATTGGGTTATTTGTAGCAAACAATTAAATTCTATTTTTATGAAAGTTAAGATAACAAATGTTAAGCTTCTTATTGTCATGATTATGATAATGGTGAGTTGTAAGAATGAAACAGAGGTGCTTAATATAGACGCAACTGTTGACCCTCCGTTAAAAGGCGTTGATGTACAAGAGTCTACTTTAGGATATGAGGCAATGGGAAGATCAGAATCTGATTGCCACTTCGAATATGAAGGAGAGTTAGGGCCTGATCATTGGGCTAATTTATGTAGTGGTGTATGGTCTGACTGTGCCGGAAACACTCAATCTCCTGTTAATATTGTAACTAGCAATACTAGAGAAAATGATGATTTAGATGAACTGTACTTAGGGTATAAAAACAGTTATGTGTCTATTTTAAACAATGGTCATACCGTACAATTTACTTATAGTCCGGGAAGTTATAGCTATTTAAATGGTAAAAAGTATGAGCTTAAGCAATTTCATTTTCATACAGAAAGTGAGCACACAGTAAATGGAAAACATTATCCAATGGAAGTTCATTTTGTGCATAAAGATGTTAATAGTTCTAACTTAGCAGTTGTAGGTGTATTTTTTGTAGAGGGTAGAGAGAATAAAGTATTAGCACAATTTATGAATACTATACCAACTCATGCAGGAGATACCTATGATAGCAATTATATATATAATGCAAAAGAATTTTTCAGATATAGTGATGAAGATACTTTTGAAGAGTATTATACGTATGGCGGATCTTTAACTACGCCACCTTGTAGTGAAATAGTTACTTGGTATGTTTTAAAAGAACCATTACAGGCTTCTGCTTCTCAAATTGAGAACATACGAAATGCTGAACACGAAAATAATAGACCTACGCAACCTTTAAACGGAAGAGTTGTTGAGGTTTCTGAAGACTAAGATTTACACGTTTTTAATATTGTAATTAATGTGCATTTTCGTACGAAAATGCACATTTTTTAAATTACTTACAGGAAAATATTGCTTTTATTTCTAACATTTTTAACACAATAATTATGGTGAATATAAATTCAATGTTCCCTTATAAGAGGTTTAAATTTAAAAGTGAAAAAATTTTTGAAGATTTATCAGATGAATGTAAGGGATTAATTTTAAGAGAAAAAACAACTTTAAAAATACCTAAAGGACAATCGTTATTTTATGAAGGAATGATACCTCAAGGAGTATTTTTATTGAAAAAAGGAAAAGTAAAAAAATTTACAACAGGACTGGAAGGAAAGATGTATATATTTCAAATTTCCATAAAAAACGAATTGATAGGTTATCAAGCTCTTATGAGCAAGGCATCGTATCCGTATTCAGCTTCTAGTTTAACAGATTGTGAAATCGATTTTATACCCAAATCAACGTTTATGAAACTAATAGATTTAGATAAGCTCTTTGGGTATAGGCTACTAGAAGTAATGGCTCATGAATTTGGAGTTTTTGTAAATAATATGAAAATACTTTCACAACATTCAGTAAGAGAAAGAGTGGCTCTATCTCTTATTGAATTAAATGAATGTTTTTCTGATATAAATGAAGGGATTAAAATATCAAGAAGAGATCATAGTAGTATGATTGGAACTTCTGTAGAATCTCTTACAAGAGTGCTTCATGATTTTAAAGAAGAGCGTATTATCAAAGTAGAAAAGGGAGAAATTTTTGTGAATGATATGAAAAAGTTAATTAAAGTTTCTAATTATGTATAAGTAAATCAGAAACTTTATAACCCTTATTTTACCCCCACTTTGTTAAAAAACGTAACTGTTTTAATTTTCCTTTATAAGGAGCGTATCTTGTTGGAATGTCTAACCAAGTTCCCCTAGTAACTACTCCTTTATGGTGAGAAAAAGTATCAAAAGTTTTTTGTCCATGATAGCTGCCAATACCGCTTTCTCCAACGCCGCCAAAAGGAAGTCTGTGATTTGCAAAATGAACTGTAGTGTCGTTTATCGTGCCACCTCCGAAAGAATATTTTTCAATAATTCGATTTGCAAACTTTTTTCTATTTGAAAAAAGATACAAGGCTAAAGGTTTGTCGTACTTAGAAATAACGTTGTCAATATCATTTTCGGTTTCATAAGTAATTAAAGGTAAAATTGGACCAAAAATCTCCCCTTTCATTACTTCACTGTCTAATTTAGGATTGTCTATAAGTGTTGGAGCAATATATTTCTCCTCTCTGTTAGTGTCACCTCCGGTTAAACAAGTTACGTTTTCAAGCATTAATGCCAATCGATCAAAGTTTTTGGTATTCACAATACGCGGAAAATCCGGTGAATCTTTTGGCTGGTCTCCGTAAGCAATTTTTAACTCTTCTTTAAAAGAGGAAACAAATTTGTCCTTAACAGAAGAGTGAATTAATAAATAATCAGGAGCAATACATGTTTGCCCTCCGTTAATAAATTTACCCCAAATAATTCGTTTTGCGGTTAGTTTAATATTGGCAGTTTCATCTACAATACACGGACTTTTTCCTCCTAATTCTAAAGTGATTGGAGTGAGGTGTTCGGCAGCAGCTTTGGCTACAATTTTTCCTACAGGAACACTACCGGTAAAGAAAATATAATCCCAACGTTGAGCTAATAGCTCTTGAGAGACAGCTACACCACCTTCAATAACAGAAACATGATTTTTATCAAAAACAGCTTCAATAATTTCTCGGGTTATTTTACTTGTGTGCGGTGTTAATTCAGAAGGTTTTAAAACAACTGTATTTCCGGCAGCAACAGCACCTATTAAAGGAGCAAAAGCTAATTGAAAAGGATAATTCCAAGGAGCTATAATTAAACTTACTCCATAAGGCTCTTTGTGTATTTTTGCTGATGAAGGAAAGTTAAGAATAGCAGGTAAAACACGTTTAGGTTTACTCCATTTATAAAGATTTTTAAGAGTCTTTTTCAATTCAGATAAAACAATGGTAGTTTCTGTCATTACAGCTTCGTATTCAGACTTTTTAAAATCATTATACAATGCGGTAACAATTTCGTGTTCACGATTTATAAGTTCATTTTGAAGTTTTTTTAGCGCTTTTTTTCTGAAAGCAATGCTTTTAGTTTGTTGTGAACTAAAAAAAACTCTCTGATTTTGAATAATTTGTAGGGTGTTCATTGTTTTTAAAGATCTTCAAGTTTTTTATTCATAAATTTAAACCACAGAGGAGGAAACAAGGCCAGTAACATCATTCCCGGATATCCGGTTGGCATTTGCGGACTTTCAGGTAATGTTTTTAAAAGTTGATAATGTTTGCTTCCATTATAATGATGGTCAGAGTGTCTTGATAAGTTAAATAACATTAGTTTACCAATAACATGATCAGAGTTCCAAGAATGGGTTCTTTTCACGCGTTCATATCTGCCATGTTCATTTCTCTTTCTCAATAGTCCGTAATGTTCTATATAGTTTACAGTTTCCAGTAATAAAATTCCAACAATGCAAGCTGCTAAAAAAGCAATGAGCACATTTATGGTAAAGAAAAATAAAATTGACGTAAGTAAAATGCAGTTACAAATTGAATAAATAATCATTCTATTTTGATAATGAAACCAATTTCTTCCTGAATTAAGAAGCCTTTTATTTTCTTCCGTCCACGCTTGGTAATAGCTTTGGAAATGTGAGCGAATCCAGAAAAAGTAAACAATTTCATTTTTTCTTGCAGTAGCGGCATCATTAGGAGTTGCTACATTAAAATGATGTCCTGCATTATGATAGGGTAAAAAATGGGTGTTTAGTGAAGTTAATAGAAGTAACTCTCCTAAAAATTCATCTAATCTATTATTTCTGTGGCCTAATTCATGCCCAACGTTAATACCTATAACTCCGCACATTAACCCCATAGCAAATATTTTGCCTATATAATCGAATGTGCTTAAACCGGGCTCCTGTATAATGATAAAAAACCAGTATAAAAAACCTAATTGAATAGGTATGGTTAAGTATAAAATATAGGTATATAGCTTATTTTGTTTTTCTATTTCTTCTTGTTCTTTTGAAAAATTCATTTTATCCGGAGAAAAAAGAAACTCAACTAAAGGAACGATAATAAAAAAAGTGAAAATAGGTAAAAAGGTAAGCCATCCCTTTTGAGTAAATGAGATATATACTGTTATAGGTAAAATTAAAATCGATAAAAATTTGAGCGCTTTCATTAATTATTAATTTCCCTAAATATACAAATTTAGAGACAAGCATCCCAAATAGAATCTTTTGGAGTTGATGCAGTTACTTTTATAAGCTCTTTACTAACCGGATGTATAAACTCAACTTTACGTGCATGTAAATGAATGCTGCCATCTTTGTTGCTTCTGTTAAAACCGTATTTTAAATCACCTTTAATAGGGCTGCCAATGTTTGATAGTTGTGCTCTAATTTGATGATGTCTTCCTGTTTCTAAATTGATTTCGAGTAATGAATAACTATCCAGTTTTTTAAGAACTTTATAATGTAAAATAGCTTTTTTACTTCCGGGAATTTCTTTGTTGTAAGCAAACGATTTATTGTTTTTCGGATTCTTTTTTAAGAAATTAATTAAGCTGTCTTGTTCTTTTTGAGGTTGGTTTTTAACAATTGCCCAATACGTTTTTTGTATTTCTTTGTCTTTAAGCATTTTGTTTAAACGTTCAAGAGCCTTAGAAGTACGGGCATAAATAACCACACCCGAGGTGGGTCTGTCTAAACGATGAACAGTTCCTAAAAAAACATTTCCAGGTTTATTGTATTTGTCTTTTATATACTCTTTGATAATATCGCTTAACGGGGCATCTCCGGTTTTGTCTCCTTGGGTGATGTCTCCTGCACGTTTATTAACAATAATTAAATGATTGTCTTCGTATAAAACCTGAAGCGTTTCTTTGGTAGAGTGCATTAGAATTATTTAAAATCTTGAGCTACATCTTGATTAACCTGATTAATAAAATTCAAAAACTCATCACGACCTAAACTGCTGCTTGATGAGGTGATAAATGACATAGGTGCTTCTTCCCAGAATTTTAATAACTCTTTTTTATAGCGAGCTATTTGTTGGTTAAGTTTAGAACTTCCAAGTTTATCCGCTTTGGTAAATACAATACAAAAAGGAACTTGATGTTCACCTAAGAATTGCATAAATTCCAAGTCTATTTTTTGAGGATCATGTCTTGAGTCTACTAAAACAAAAGAACAAACTAATTGTTCTCTTTCTTTAAAATAGTTTTCAATAAAACCTTGAAATTTAGCTCTTTTTTTCTTTGAAACTTGAGCGTAACCATACCCGGGTAAGTCAACTAAAAACCATTCATTATTAATTTTAAAATGATTTATGAGTTGCGTTTTTCCTGGTCTTCCTGAGGTTTTGGCTAAGTCCTTTCGTTCCATTAACATATTTATTAATGAAGATTTTCCAACATTTGAACGACCGATAAATGCGTACTCAGGAATGCGCTCTTTAGGGCACTTTGTAACATTGGTATTGCTGATTATAAATTCAGCAGATTTAATTTTCATTAGTAAAAATATAAGTTAAATATTACGTTTAGTCAGCCACTCTTCTAATATAGAATTGAATTCCTCAGGTGTTTCCATCATAGCGGCATGACCACATTTATCAATCCAATATAAATCAGAATCAGGTAACAATCTGTGGAAATCTTCAGCTACTTCCGGTGGAGTTACTGTATCTTGCTTACCCCAAATTAAACAAGTAGGTTGATGCATGTTAGGTAAATCATTAGCCATATTATGTCTAACCGCACTTTTTGCTATAGCAAGAGTTCTTATTAAAGAATTTCTGTCGTTAATAACATCATAAACTTGGTCAACTAACTCTTCTGTAGCAATTTCAGGATCGTAAAAAACATCACGAGTTTTATTTCTAACAAACTCTTTGTCTCCTCTTCTAGGGTAATTATTTCCCATTGAGTTTTCATAAAGTCCGGAACTACCTGTTAAAACTAAAGCAGAAATATCTTTAGGGTACTGTTTTATGTAATATAAAGCTATGTGACCTCCCAAAGAGTTTCCAAGAAGAATCGAATCTTCTAAACCTTTATATTCAATAAACTCATGTAAAAACCTAGCTAAGTTTTTAACATTAGTTTTTAATAAAGGGAGGGTGTATAATGGAAGCTCGGGTATGAATACTTTATATCCTTTTTTTGAAAAATAATTAAAAGTTGCGTCAAAATTACTCAAAGCCCCCATGAGTCCGTGTAAAACAATAATCGGTTTCCCTTCACCTGCTTCTGCGTATGTAAATTTGCCTTCTTTCTTTAAAAATTCAGTCATAAAAAGTTTGATTTGACTTAACGACAAATGTAGTTTTTTTTTACCACTTTTTCATTTTTATTGACTCATAACTGTTTTTGATTGGTAATGAATTGGTATTTAGATATTTAATTGTAATGGTAAAACTTATTAACAAAGTGGTAGAAAGTGGTAAAAGGTGGTGTTTTTTTTGTATTTTTGATGCAAACTATCAATTTATTACGTGATAAGCTTAATTGGGACATATGAGTGTAAGATGGATGCTAAGGGGCGGTTGATGATGCCAACAGCCTTTAAAAAGCAGCTTTCTACTGTGTTGCAAGATGGTTTTGTTGTGAAACGATCTGTTTTTCAGTCTTGTTTGGAAGTGTATCCTATGCAGGAGTGGAATTTGGTGATGGCGAAAATAAATAAATTGAATCGTTTTGTTAAAAAGAATAATGATTTTATACGAAGGTTTACGGCGGGTGTAAAAATAGTTGAAGTTGATGCAACAGGAAGAATGTTGATTCCTAAAGATTTGTGTCAGTTTGCAGAATTGAGTAAAGATATTGTATTGTCTTCTGCTGTGAGTATAATTGAAATTTGGGATAAAGAAAAGTACGAAAAAGTAATTGATGATTCTGTTGTTGATTTTGCTGATTTAGCAGAAGAAGTGATGGGTAATATTGAGTTAGATGAATTATCATAGTCCGGTATTATTAAAAGAGAGTGTTGATGCTCTGGATATAAAAGAAGATGGGGTGTATGTTGATGTAACCTTTGGAGGAGGTGGGCATTCCAGAGAAATTTTGAGTCGATTAGGAGAGAAAGGAAGGTTGTTTGCTTTTGATCAGGATCCGGACGCTCAACAAAATAAAATTGAGGATAGCCGTTTTGTGTTGATAGGAGAGAATTTTAGGTTTATTACTCGCTTTTTGAGGTTTTATGGAATAAAGAAAGTTGATGGTGTGTTGGCTGATTTAGGGGTCTCTTCTCATCAGTTTGATGCTGCAGAAAGAGGGTTTTCAACGCGTTTTGATGCAGACTTAGATATGAGGATGGATCAGAAATCACAGTTGTCAGCTAAAAAAATCATCAATAAATATGAAGAAAAAGAATTGGCTGATATTTTGTTTTTGTATGGTGAGTTAAGAAATGCAAGAGCATTAGCTAAAGCCATTGTGGAGGCAAGGAGTGATAAAGAAATTAAGACAAGCTTTCAGTTGAAAGAAGTGTTACAGAAGTTTCTTCCGAAAGCAAAAGAACATAAGATTTTAGCTCAAATATTTCAAGCAATACGAATTGAAGTAAATCAAGAGTTGGAGGTTTTAAAAGAGTTTTTAGAGCAAATGCCTCAGCTTTTAAATACTGATGGGAGATTAAGTATTATATCGTACCATTCTTTAGAAGATAGATTGGTTAAAAGATTTATCAGAACAGGAATGTTTAGCGGAGAGCCGGAGAAGGATATGTATGGAAATACAGATGAGCCGCTTAAAAAGGTAGGGAAGTTAGTGGTGCCAACCTCTAAGGAAATAAAAGAGAATAACAGGGCTAGAAGCGCAAAATTAAGGGTGGCAACACTAAAATAAATATATGTCAAAAGTTAGAAATAGTATTTATGATGTTTTAAGAGGAGGTTTCTTAACAGATGAAAGCTCCTTGAAAAATTGGAGAATGCTAATTTTTGTAGTGTTGCTTCTACTGGTTATGATTTCGAGTGCTCATAGTGCTGATGCTAAAGTTGTAAAAATAGCAGAGCTAAATAAGGAGAAAAGACGATTGAGAGCAGAGTATATTGATACAAGTACAATTTTAATGCGGATGAAACTGGAAAGCAGCATTAGAGCTAAAGTAAAAAATGAAGGATTGAATCCTGCAGAAAAACCCCCGAAAAAAATAAAAGTAACAATAAAACAAGATTAAAAAATGGTAATTAAAAAAAGCATATTAAATAAACTCTATGTAGTTGTGATTTTAATGACGCTTTTTTTTGTGGTTATTATTTTCAGAATCTTTAAACTTCAATATATAGAAGGAGATAAGTATCGAAAATTATCTCAAGAAAAAACCGTTAAAAACGACACTATTTTTGCTAACAGAGGGAATGTGTATGCTTCTGATGGTAATTTATTGGCTACTTCAATGTCAAAATTTACCATTAGAATGGATGTAATGGCGGTAAAATCAAGTGTTTTTGAAAGAAATATACGAGCGCTTTCTGAATCCTTATCAGGATTGTTAGGGGGAAGTACAGAATCGTATCAGAAAAAATTACGGGAAGCCAGAAAAAGGAATAATCGCTACTTGTTAATTGCTAGAAATGTTGGGTATAATGATTATGCAGCTATGAAAACCTTTCCTATTTTCGAGTTAGGGGTTTATAGAGGTGGTTTCATTGCAGAACAACAAACCGTTAGGGTGCATCCTATCGGAAAAATAGCCGAAAGAACTATTGGGTATGATGATTATAGGGGAGGAGCAGGAATAGAAGGTGCATTTGCTGAATATATGCAAGGGGAAAATGGATGGAGGTTAAAACAAAAGATAGCTAAAGGTCAGTGGAAGCCTATTAATGATGTTAATGAGAAAGAACCTATTGATGGTCATGATATTATTACAACAATTGATGTTAATATTCAGGATGTTACCCATCATGCTTTGTTGAAACAAATGCAAAATTTTGAAGCAGAACATGGTTGTGCTGTTGTGATGGAAGTGGAAACCGGAAAAATAAAAGCAATTTCAAATCTGGGAAGAACTTCAAACGGAAAGTATTATGAGAAAAGAAATTATGCAGTTTGGGAAAGTCATGAGCCGGGATCTACTTTTAAATTAGCAAGTTTAATGGCTGCTTTAGAAGATAAAGTAGCAGATACATCAACGGTGGTTGATTGTGAAAAAGGGCGAATATTTATTAACGATAGAAAAGTTGAAGATAGTAGAGCAGGCGGGTATGGAAAAATTTCATTAGCAAGAGTTTTTGAAGTTTCTTCTAATGTTGGAATTGTAAAAACGATTAAAAAGCATTATGATAAAACTCCTGAAAAATTTGTAAAACGAATCAAGGCTTTTGGGTTAGATCAGCAAACTGGAGTAAAAATTAAAGGAGAAGGAAAGCCATATATACCAAACCCGTCAGAAAAAAGTTGGAGTCCAATATCGTTAGAGTGGATGGCGTGGGGTTATGGAGTTTCCCTAACACCTTTACAAACATTAGCTTTTTATAATGCTGTAGCAAATAATGGTAAGTTGGTAAAGCCGTATTTTGTAAAAGAGTTAAGAGTAGGTAATAAAGTAGATAAAAGTTTTGGAACGGTAGTTTTAAAAGAAAAAATTGCTTCACAAATTACACTGAATAAAGTAAGAAAAGTAATGGAAGATGTAGTGATAAAAGGAACTGCAAAAAACATTTACTCGTCTAACTTTTCTATGGCTGGTAAAACAGGAACGGCTAAAAAATGGATTCCAAGGCATAAAGATGCTAATGGTAAAATTATAGGAGGGCATTATTCAAGTACAAAGTATGTAGCTTCTTTTGCAGGATTTTTCCCGGCAGATGAGCCAAAATATTCATGTATAGTAGTGGTTCATGAACCTAAAAAAGAAAAAGGCTATTACGGAGCTCAGGTAGCGGCACCTATATTTAAAGAAATAGCTCAAAAAATATATACAACTACACCTATAAATAATCAATCGGTAACAGATACAATTTCATATGCAAGTATAGATAAAGAATATGATGAGTATTATACAAAATTGAAGAAATATAAAACAATTATGCCTAAGGTTTTAGGTATGAGTGGTATGGATGCTATTTCTCTGTTGGAAAATATGGGGTTAAAAGTAAGATTTACTGGCATGGGTAAAGTTGTAGAGCAATCTGTTGAAAGCGGAATAAAAGTATCTAAGGGGGCAACTATTTATTTAAGGTTATCATAATTGAAGAATTTAAAAGACATATTATATAAAGTTTCAGTAAACGCTGTTTTTGGAAGTACAGACGTTTGGGTGGATGATATTGAGTTTGATAGCCGTAAGGTAAAAGAAAACAAGCTGTTTGTAGCTCAAAAAGGAGTAACAGTTGATGGACATAAGTTTATTGACAAAGCAATAACGTTAGGCGCTAAGGTAATTGTGTGTGAAAATACACCTGAATATAAGCAGGAAGATGTAACGTATGTTGAGGTAGAAAATTCAAGCTCAGCATTAGCAATTATTTCAGCAAATTTTTATGATAACCCGTCAACTAAATTAAAGTTGATAGGGGTTACCGGAACTAATGGAAAAACTACGGTAGCTACACTTTTATATCAGTTGTTTAAAAAAGCCGGATTTAAATCTGGATTACTCTCAACGGTGAAAATATTAGTTGGAGAAAAAGAATATAAAGCCACACATACAACACCCGATTCTGTAATGATTAATAAGTATTTACATGAGATGGTTGAAGAAGGGGTAGCGTATTGTTTTATGGAGGTAAGTTCTCATGGAATTCATCAAAAAAGAACAGAAGGTTTAGCTTTTGTAGGTGGAGTGTTTACCAACTTATCACATGACCATTTAGACTACCATGAAACATTTGCAGAATATAGAGATGTAAAAAAATCATTTTTTGATTCGTTGCCCAAATCGGCATTTGCTTTAACCAATATTGATGATAAGAATGGGCTGGTTATGTTACAAAACACCAAGGCAGAAAAGCAAAGTTATGCCTTAAAAACCATAGCAGATTTTAAAGCAAAAGTTTTAGAGAAAAGTTTTTCAGGGAGCTTATTATCAATTAACGGAGTGGAGGTTTGGACCAAGTTAATAGGAGAGTTTAATGTATATAACTTATTAGCTATTTACGGAGTGGCAAGTTTATTAGGGTTAGAAAAAATAGAAATTTTAAGACTGTTAAGTGAGTTGGAAAGTGTTAGTGGTAGATTTCAATATACCATCTCTGAAGATCACGTTACGGCTATTGTCGATTATGCTCACACTCCGGATGCACTGAAAAATGTATTACAAACTATTAACGATATCCGAACAGGAAATGAGCAGGTAATAACTGTAGTAGGTTGCGGAGGTGATAGAGATAAAACAAAGCGACCTAAAATGGCGCATATAGCATCACAGCTAAGTACGCAAACTATTTTTACTTCAGATAATCCTAGAACCGAAGATCCACAACGTATTCTTGAAGATATGGAAGAAGGAGTAGCTGCTGAAAATTATAAAAAAACACTATCAATTTTAGATAGAAGACAAGCTATTAAAACAGCCTGTAAACTGTCTAAAACAGGAGATATTATTCTGGTAGCCGGAAAAGGACATGAAAACTATCAGGAAATCAATGGAGAACGATTTCATTTTGATGATTTAGAAGAAGTGAAAAATTGTTTTGAGCAACTAAAAAAACTATAGGGAATGCTGTATTATATTTTTGAATATTTAGAAAAAGAATTCAACTTGACAGGAGCAAGTGTATTTCAGTTTATAACTTTCAGAGCAGCTGCAGCATTTATAACATCGTTGCTGATTTCTATGATTTTCGGAAAAAAAATCATCAATTTTTTAAGAAGACAACAAGTAGGTGAAACGGTTCGTGATTTAGGGTTAGAAGGTCAAGTGCAAAAAGCTGGTACACCTACCATGGGGGGTATTATAATTATTCTTAGTACACTAATTCCTGTTTTATTACTAGCAAAGCTGGAAAATATATACATAGTGATTTTATTAATCACTACCCTATGGATGGGAGTTATAGGTTTTACTGATGATTATATAAAGGTGTTTAAGAAAGACAAGCAAGGCTTAAAAGGAAAATTTAAAGTTTTAGGTCAAGTAGGCTTGGGAATAATTGTAGGAACAATGCTTTATTTTCATCCAGATGTAACCATTAAAGAGCAATTACCCGTTGCACAACAAATCGTTCAAAACGGAAAGAAAAAAGTGTTTGGAGAAGAACATAAATCAACCAAAACAACGGTGCCATTTTTAAAAAATAATGAATTAGAATATGCTAAAGCATTGAGTTTTTTAGGAGAGGGGTATGAAAAATATGGATGGATTGTATTCATTTTCGTTGTAGTATTTTTAGTTACCGGAGTTTCTAATGGAGCTAATTTAACAGATGGAATTGATGGTTTAGCCGCTGGTTCATCAGCAATTATGGTTGTTGCGTTGGCAATTTTTGCATGGATATCCGGAAATATCATTTTTGCAGACTACTTAGATGTAATGTATATCCCAAAATCCGGAGAAATGACCGTGTTTATTTTTGCTTTTGCTGGAGCTTTAATAGGTTTTCTGTGGTATAATACATATCCAGCTCAGGTTTTTATGGGAGATACCGGAAGTTTAACCATAGGAGGCGTTATAGCTGTATTGGCTATTGCAATTAGAAAAGAACTGTTACTACCTGTGTTAGCAGGAATCTTTGTGGTAGAAAACTTATCGGTAATACTGCAAGTATCATATTTTAAATACACGAAAAAGAAGTACGGAGAAGGAAGACGTATTTTTAAAATGTCACCATTACACCATCATTATCAGAAATTAGGATATCATGAAAGTAAGATTGTTACTCGTTTCTGGATTGTTGGAATTTTATTGGCAGTATTTACTGTTGTAACACTAAAATTAAGGTAAATGAAACGGTTGGTAGTATTAGGTGCTGGTGAAAGTGGTGTAGGAACAGCCATTTTAGGAAAGCAAAAAGGCTATGAAGTTTTTGTGTCAGATAAAGGAAAAATAGCAGAAAAGTATAAAAAAGTTCTTTTACAAAATGAAATTCCATTTGAAGAAGAAATGCACACCGAATCTGAGATTTTTAAGGCAGATGTAGTAATGAAAAGTCCTGGTATTCCGGATAAAGTGGCGCTAATTCAAAAAATAAAAGAAAAAGGGATTCCGGTTATTTCTGAAATTGAATTTGCCTATGAATATACCAAGGCAACTCTTGTAGGTATAACAGGAGCAAACGGAAAAACCACCACCACATTAATTACACATCATTTGCTTAAAAGAGCAGGGTTTAATGTAGGACTGGCAGGAAATATAGGTGATAGTTTTGCAGAACAAGTTGCTAAAGAAAACTATGATGAATATGTGTTAGAGCTAAGCAGCTTTCAGTTAGATGGAATTAATGAGTTTGCCCCTCATATTGCTATTATAACGAATATCACACCAGATCATTTAGATCGATATGAATATGATTTTAATAAATACATAGCGTCAAAATTCAGAATAACAAAAAATCAAACAGAAAATGACTTTTTGATTTATGATGGAGATGATGAGGTTATAAATAAATGGTTACAAGAAAATAAAACAAAAGCGACACTTGTACCCTTTTCATTAGAAAGAGAATTGGAATTTGGAGCTTTTGTAAAAGATAATAAGATAATGATGAAATTAAATTCGGAAGAAGTGTTAATGAATATTGCAAACTTAAAATTACAAGGTAAGCATAATACTAAAAACGCAATGGCAGGAGCAATGGCAGCAAAGTTGCTAAAAGTAAGAAAAGAAGCTATAGCAGAGAGTTTATCTGACTTTGAGGGAGTAGAACATCGTTTAGAAAATGTGCTTAAAATAAACGGAGTACAGTATATCAATGATAGTAAGGCAACTAATGTAAATGCAGCATATTATGCATTAGAATGCATGGATAGTCCTACTGTATGGATTGTTGGGGGGATTGACAAAGGGAATGATTATGCTGATTTACTTCCTTTAGTGAGAGAAAAAGTAAAAGCAATTGTTTGTCTTGGATTAGATAATAGTAAAATCATTGAAACGTTTCAAAATGTTGTAGACATTTTGGTAGAAACGGCAGGAGCAGAAGAAGCTGTAAAAGTTGCGCATAAAATAGCAGAAAAAGGAGATGTAGTATTATTGTCACCGGCTTGTGCCAGCTTTGATTTATTCAGTAATTATGAAGATCGAGGAGAAAAGTTTAAAGAAGCTGTAAGAAATTTATAAGAAGTAAAGAATAAGAAAATAATTATGAAATCTGTTTTTCAACATATAAAAGGAGATAGAGCAATATGGGCAATAGTGGCTGTATTAGCTATATTTTCATTTATGCCGGTATACAGTGCCAGTACAAACCTAGTATATGTTGTAGGAAATGGGTCTACCTTTGGGCACTTGATTAAACACATCGTATTGTTATTATCAGGGTTTGCTATTATTTACGGAGTTCATAAAATACCGTACCGTTATTTTAGCGGAGGTTCAGTATTAATGTTACCTGTAATTGTATTGCTGTTAATTTTTACAATGGCTCAAGGTACAGTAATTGGTGGGGCTAATGCAAGTAGATGGATTCGCATTCCGTTTGTAGGAATAGGTTTCCAAACTTCTACTTTGGCAGGTTTAGTATTAATGGTCTATGTAGCTAGGTATTTAGCAAAGCATAAAGAAAAGCCAATACAATTTAAAGAAAGTTTATTACAAATGTGGTTGCCGGTCGGGGTTGTGTTAATGCTAGTGTTGCCGGCTAACTTTTCTACAACAGCCATATTTTTTACCATGATTTTACTATTGGCATATCTTGGTGGATATCCGTTGAAATACATAGGGTATATATTAAGTATAGGTTTATTTTCTTTGCTGTTCTTTATTTTGGTGGCAAAAGCTTTTCCGGATGCAATGCCTAACCGTATTCATACATGGCAAAACAGGTTAGAAAGTTTTTCTAAATCGGAAGGTGAAGAAAATTACCAAGTAGAAAAAGCAAAAATAGCCATAGCAACGGGAGGGCCTATAGGAAAAGGTCCCGGAAAAAGTGTGCAAAAGAATTTCCTGCCACAATCATCTTCCGATTTCATATATGCAATAATTATTGAAGAATATGGGTTGGTTGGAGCACTTTTAGTTGTGTTTATTTACTTCCTTTTACTGTTTAGAATATTAATAACAGCTAAAAAAGCAAATACCGTTTTTGCAACATTAATGGTAATAGGGGTGGGAATACCCATTGTATTTCAAGCGCTGATTAATATGGCGGTAGCAGTTAATATTTTACCGGTTACGGGACAAACACTTCCGTTAATTAGTAGTGGAGGAACTTCTATTTGGATGACCTGCTTTGCTTTGGGAATGATACTAAGTGTTAGTGCTTCTAAAAACGAAACGGAAGAAACTATTTTAGATGACAATCCTTTAGATATTTTACATGAAACTATTTAAAAAAGTAATAAAGGACTGAATTAATAATTGAGAAATATGAAACAATCAATTAATGTCATAATAAGCGGAGGAGGAACCGGAGGTCATATTTACCCGGCAATTGCGATTGCCAATGAATTAAAACTTCGATATCCGGAAGCTACTATTTTGTTTGTTGGTGCTAAAGATAAAATGGAAATGGAAAAAGTGCCGCAGGCCGGATATGATATTAAAGGATTGTGGATTTCAGGGATACAAAGAAAACTAACGTTAAAAAATTTAATATTCCCTTTTAAACTACTTAGTAGTTTATGGAAAGCACACTCAATTATAAACACATTTAAACCAGATGTGGCTATTGGAACCGGAGGATTTGCAAGCGGACCTACATTAATGGCAGCTACTAAAAAAGGAATACCTACCCTTATTCAGGAACAAAATTCATATCCGGGAATTACTAATAAAATGTTAGGTAAAAAAGCCAAAAAAATATGCGTGGCATATGATAATTTAGAACGTTTTTTTCCGTCAGATAAAATTATAAAAACAGGAAATCCGGTTAGACAAGATTTACTGTTTATTCATACAAAAACAGAAGAAGGAAAACAGTTTTTTAAGCTAACTCCGGCAAGAAAAACATTATTAGTTTTAGGAGGAAGTCTTGGGGCTAGAAGAATTAACCAATTAATTGAGTCGCAACTCGACTTTTTTGAATCTCAAAATATTCAACTTATTTGGCAATGTGGAAAACTATATGTTGAAGAGTATGAAAAATACAATAAAAGAGCTCATGTTCAGGTTCATCAATTTTTAAATAGAATGGATTTAGCCTATGCTGCTGCCGATTTTATCGTGTCAAGAGCAGGAGCCAGTTCTGTTTCAGAATTATGTATTGTAGGAAAACCAACTATTTTTATTCCGTCGCCCAATGTAGCTGAAGATCACCAAACTAAAAATGCAAAAGCCATTGTAGATAAACATGGCGCAATTTTGGTTAATGAAAATGAATTGGAGACTTTTCCTATAGTATTAGAAACCTTAATGAAAGATAAAGGAAAACAAGAAAGTTTAAGTGAGAATATAAAAGTATTAGCATTGCCTAATGCAACGAGTGACATAGTTAATGAAATAGAAAAAATTATTAAAAAGTAACGATAGGAACGAGTTAATGAATTTAAATAAAATACATAACGTTTATTTTATAGGAATTGGCGGAATAGGAATGAGTGCTATTGCCCGTTACTTTAAAGCGAATGGGAAAAAAGTAACAGGGTACGATAAAACAAGAACACCTATTACTGATTCATTATCAGCATTAGGTATTGAAATACATTATGACGATGCTGTGAAAAATATTCCTATTTCATTTCTTGATGCAAAAGAAACTATTGTGGTGTTTACACCGGCAGTTCCAAAAGATCACGAAGAACTTGCCTATTTTAAAAGCAACGGTTTTACAGTTGTGAAAAGATCTGAGATTTTAGGAGAAATTACCAAGAATACTTTTTGCTTGGGAGTTGCCGGAACACATGGTAAAACAACAACCTCTTCTATTCTTGGTCATATTATGCAACCTGAAGAGGCAACAGCATTTTTAGGAGGAATTGCTGAAAATTATAATTCTAATCTGATTTTAGGAAACGATAAAGTTTCTGTAGTGGAAGCAGATGAATTTGACAGATCATTTTTAAGATTATCGCCTAATATAGCCTGTATAACCTCAATGGATGCTGATCATTTGGATATTTACGGAGAAGCGGAAATGTTACAGCAATCATTTGTAGAATTTGCAAATAAAGTTACGGATACATTAATTATAGCTAAAGGGTTGCCGCTTGTAGGTCTTACATATGCTGTTGAAGCAGCAGCAGATTATAAAGCATACGATATTCGTATTCAAAATGGAGCATACTTATTTAATGTAAAAACACCTACCGGTAATATAAACGATATTGAGTTTAATCTTCCCGGAAGACATAATGTAATGAATGCGTTAGCAGCATTAGCTATGGCAGATGTTTACGGAGTTTCAACAGAAGTTATAAAAAAACAATTGCAATCTTTTAGAGGTGTGCAAAGAAGGTTTTCATATAAAATAAAAACAGACGCTATCGTATTGATAGATGATTATGCTCATCATCCTACAGAAATTAAAGCAGTTGAAAACTCGGTAAGAGAAATGTATCCTACTCAAAAAGTATTGGCAGTATTTCAACCTCATTTATTTAGTAGAACCAGAGATTTTGCTGACGGTTTCGCCGAGTCATTATCGAAGTTTGATGAAGTATTATTGTTAGATATATATCCGGCAAGAGAAAAACCAATACAAGGAATTACTTCCTCTTGGCTGTTAGATAAAATGAATATTGAAAACAAACAGTTAACCACAAAACAAAAAGTAATAGAGGACGTTCTAAAATCTGACGCAAAAATTGTGGTGTTAATAGGAGCCGGTGATATTGGTTTGTTAGTTGATGACATAAAAGTAAAATTAGAAGAAAAGTATAATGTATTAACGTGAAAAAAATAGCAGCTTACATATCGTTTATACTTCTCATAGCTTTTTTAAGCTTTTTATACGGGTTTACTTCAAATAGGAATAACCATAAAAAAGTGAAAAATACGGTGGTTGAATTTGAGGAAGGAGATAATAACTTTCTCACACACAGTATGGTTGATAAAATGTTAATACAAAATCAAAAATTTGTTGAAAACCAACCAAAAAGAGTAGTAGATTTACACTTTCTAGAAACAAACGTTTCGGCAAACCCTTATGTAGAAAAAGCAACTGTTTTTTTAACTATTGATGGGGTGTTGAAAACACTCATAAAACAACGCAGGCCAATAGCTAGGGTTGTTGATAAAGATTCGATTTATTATGTTGATAAGTACGGAGTTAAAATTCCTTTATCAGCAAATTTTTCGGCTAGAGTTCCGTTAGTTTCCGGGGTAGGGAATGCTGAAGAAATCAAAGAACTAATACAGTTAATACATATCATTTCAAGTGATGATTTTTTTAAAAAAGAAATCATTGCAATTGAAAAAAATGCTCAAAATGAATATATGTTTACTGTTAGAACCGGTGATTATCAAATAGCATTTGGGAAATTTGAAGAGGTAACAGTTAAATTTAAAAAGCTAAAAGCATTTTATAATAAAGCTCTTATAGATGGGTCTATAAAAGAATATAAAACAATCAATGTAAAGTATCACAACCAAGTTGTGTGCACAAAACATAATCAAGATGGAAAACAATAAAATATCAGTTGGGTTAGATATTGGTACAACCAAAATTGTTGCCATGATTGGTCGTAAAAACGAGTACGGAAAATTAGAAGTTTTAGGTATTGGTAAAGCGAAGAGTTTAGGTGTAAAACGAGGTGTGGTAAATAATATAACCCAAACAATACAATCTATTCAACAAGCTGTTGATGAGGCACAAAGTGTGTCAGGACACCAAATAAAAAATGTAGTTGTAGGAATTGCCGGACAACACATAAGAAGCCTTCATCATAGTGATTATATTACTCGTGAGAAATCAGATGAGGTTATAAATATTACAGATATTGAAAATTTAGTGGGGCAGGTACATAAACTGGTAATGTTACCGGGAGAAGAAATTATCCATGTATTGCCTCAAGAATATAAAGTAGATAGTCAGCCGGATATAAAAGAGCCTATAGGTATGTATGGAGGTAGACTTGAAGCTAATTTTCATGTAGTTGTTGGTCAAGTATCATCAATTAGAAATATAGGAAGATGTGTTAAAAGTGCAGGATTAAGTCTATCAGACATAACATTAGAACCTTTAGCATCAGCATCAGCTGTATTAAGTCAGGAAGAAAAAGAAGCCGGAGTTGCATTGATAGATATCGGAGGAGGAACAACAGATTTAGCCATTTTTAAAGATGGAATTATAAGACATACGGCAGTTATTCCTTTTGGAGGTAATGTAATTACAGAAGATATTAAAGAAGGTTGTTCTATTATAGAAAAACAAGCAGAGTTATTAAAAATAAAATTTGGTTCTGCATGGCCGGGAGAAAATAAAGAAACTGAAATAGTTTCTATACCCGGATTAAGAGGAAGAGAACCTAAAGAAATTACATTAAAAAATTTATCTAAGATTATTCATGCGCGTGTTCAGGAAATTATTGAACATGTGTATTTGGAAATAAAAAATTATGGACACGAAACTCAAAAAGGTAAACTAATTGCAGGTATTGTATTAACAGGAGGAGGATCACAATTAAAACACCTACGCCAGTTAGTAGAATACATTACCGGAATGGATGTTCGTATCGGTTATCCGAACGAACATTTGGCAGGAGACTCTGATGATGTTCTTTCAAGCCCGGCCTATGCAACAGCGGTAGGTTTGTTAATGGAAGGCTTAGAAAAACACCAAATTGAAGAAGATATCCTAAAAGAAGAAGTTCCGAAAGAAGAACCTGTTTTTGAGAGAAAAATTGAAATAGAAGAAGAGGAAGAAGAAAAACCCGTTGTGAAAAACGAAAAACCGAAACAAAAATCTAAATCATTCTTTGATAAGTTTACCGAACGATTTAAAGAATTTTTAGATAATGCAGAATAGAATCATAAAAGAATACAAACTCTTGTTAATCCCCTGTAAGAGTTTAAATAATAAAAACAATTAAAAAGAAAAGTTATTATGAGCGCAGAATTTGATAACATTTCATTCGACATGCCAAAAACACAGTCTAATGCCATTAAAGTTATTGGTGTTGGAGGGGGAGGTAGCAATGCCGTTAATCACATGTACAGTAAACAAATTCACGGAGTAGACTTCGTAATTTGTAATACCGATGCACAAGCATTGGAAAACAGTCCTATTCCTAATAAAGTTCAGCTTGGAGCACATTTAACATCAGGATTGGGAGCCGGAGCGAACCCAGAAGTAGGAGCTCAGGCAGCAGCCGAAAGTATTCAGGAAATCCAGCAAATGCTAAATACCCATACTAAAATGGTATTTATCACTGCCGGTATGGGAGGTGGAACCGGTACAGGTGCTGCACCAATTATAGCTAAAATTGCAAAAGATATGGACATTTTAACAGTAGGAATTGTTACTATGCCATTTCAGTTTGAAGGAAGAATGCGCTCAAAACAAGCTCAACAAGGAATTGATGAGTTACGTAGACATGTTGATTCGTTAATTGTTATTAACAACAATAAGTTACGAGAAGTATATGGTAATTTAGGGTTTAAAGCAGGTTTCTCTAAAGCAGATGAAGTATTAGCAACTGCTGCCAAAGGAATTGCAGAAGTAATAACCCATCACTATAAGCAAAATATCGATTTACATGATGCTAAAACAGTATTATCAAATAGTGGAACTGCTATCATGGGATCAGCTAGAGAATCCGGAGCAAATAGAGCAAAAAATGCCATTATAAAAGCATTAGATTCTCCTTTATTAAATGACAATAAAATTACAGGAGCTAAAAATGTATTGTTATTAATTGTTTCCGGAGCTAATGAAGTTACACTAGATGAAATCGGTGAAATCAACGATTATATTCAGGAAGAAGCCGGATATGATGCCAATATTATTATGGGTATTGGTGAAGATGAGGTTTTAGAAGACGGAATAGCGGTAACAGTAGTAGCTACTGGTTTTGCTGCGGACCAACAAGGAAATATAATTAATACGGAAGTAAAAAAAATTGTTCATACGTTAGAAGATGAGCAAAAAGCTACCTATACTTTTGACGAAAAAAAAGTAGAGAAAGCACCAACAATTAATGAGCCCTTAACAAATAAGGCAGAACCCAAAGTTGTTCATGTATTGGAAGAAGAAAAAGCTCCTAAGCAACCTGAGCTTAATTTAATTCCAACAACAGAAGCAATTAAAAATATTAATGTTGTTTATGATGAAATTGCTATAGAAACCATATCTGAAGATGATTTCATTATAACAAATGTAGTTTCAGAAACACAAGAAGAAGTAAAAGAGGTAAAACAAGAATATATACAACAAGACTTGTTATTTGATTTACCTTTAAATTCTTATGAAGAGATTAAGCCAAGTGCTCATTTGGTTGAAACTACGGAAACAATAAAAAATATAGAAGTAAAAGCTGAGGAAGTAAAACCAGTTGTTACTGAAGTAAAAAAACGTTATGTTTTAGATGATTTTAGTGCTGAACCAACCATTGGTAAAAGTTCAACTCCTTCTATAAAAAAAGAAGAAGATGAAGCATTAAACTTTGAAGTTAAAACAAGAAATGAAGGAGGAGCAGATGTTTCAAATGAAGAAGTATCTCCACTAAGCTTAACAATTTCTGAATTACAAAAAAGAGCACAGGAAAGACGTGAGAAAATGAAGGGGTTTAATTATAAGTTTGCTGATCAGGTAAGTAAAAATATTGATGAAATTGAACGTCAGCCGGCTTATAAAAGATTAGGTGTAGATATTGATGTAAACAGAGAAATAAGTAAAACAGATACTGCATTAAACACAGATAATAATGACTTATTACGATCTAATAATTCATTTTTACATGATAATGTAGATTAATTATAAAAAAATAAATAATTTTAATTCCCGATTCATTCGGGAATTTTTTACATCAAAAACAGTTACAATGAGTGTACAACAACAAGTTATGGATAAGATGAAAGAAGCTATGAAGTCGAAAGATGCTGTAGCTTTAACGGCTTTAAGAGCATTAAAGTCGGCATTTATGTTAGCCAAAACTGAAACCGGTGCAGGAGACTTATCGTTAGAAGATGAATTAAAAATTATTCAAAAACAAGTAAAACAAAGAAAAGATAGTGCTGTTGTTTATACAGAACAAGGAAGAGCTGATTTAGCAGAACCGGAATTAGCTGAAGCAGCAATAATAGAGCAGTTTTTACCTGAAGCATTGAGTGATGAAGAGATAGAAAAAGTAGTTGAGCAAGTAATTGCTGAAGTTGGAGCAGATGGAATGAAAGATATGGGAAAAGTTATGGGAATTGTATCTAAGCAATTGGCAGGACAAGCAGACGGAAAAACAATTTCAGCTATTGTAAAAGCTAAACTTTCATAAGGAAGCAATTACCGCTATATATTGACCTTGTAGTTCAACTGGATAGAACATCAGATTTCGGCTCTGACGGTGAGGGTTCGAGTCCTTCCGGGGTCGCTTTTATAATTTTAAAAACCTTGAATTTCAAGGTTTTTTGTTTTTATTATACTCTATAGGTTTAATAGCCTTCAAATTGTAATTTTTAAGAATAATAATTTAGTGAATTGCATTTTTTAAATAAAAAATAAATATTTGATTATTAAGTATTTATGTTTAATGCTTATATTTATTAGAACTAACTTTAACTTTTATTTAATTATGAAATTTACTTTTTTTAAAAAGCTGGCTATAGTTATGATAGTTGGCGCAGGTTATTTATTTACAGGATGTAGTAATGACACTTTTACAGAAGAAACAACAACTTCACAAACTAGTAAAACAGTTTTAAAAACAGTTGGAAAGAATAGTTCTTTTATAGAAGAACTACAACAACGAAAAAACCAATTTATTTATTTTAAAAATAAATTAGATGGTGGAGATACTAGTACTCAAGAATTTGAAACATTTGTAAAAAATGAAGCTACGCCTAAGTTTATTAATGAAACTGCTTTTAAATTAGTTAAAAAAGCAGTTTTAATGGCCATTGACCCAGATGTATATGCCTGTGGAGAAACACCTGAACTAGATGCTTATTTAAGTGCTTCAACAGCAGATTGGACATTTATAGATGTTTTATATTATTATTTTTTAAGTTATCATCCAACGTATGATGCTTACCTTTTAGCTGATCCAAATGATAGAGGAATTTTTGGCCCTAATGGAGAGTACACTAACGAATTGCAAAGAAACTTTAAGAGCTTAAAAAGATTTTGGGATATTAATAGTGGAAATATAGGAATGGTACCTATGACAGGAAGAGTATATAGAGATATTGAACGTCTAATTACAATTGAGCGTATACTATATCCATCCCAAACAGAAGAAGAAAATCGTTATTTTGCTGAGCTTGTAAATGAAATTTTTGGGCAAGATCAGTTTTGGAACCACACACATCCGTTACTTTCTTTCAATGCTGTAGCCATTTCTCTTGACGGAGAAATTGCCGGGTATTATGTTGGCGATAGAATAGCAATGGGTGATGGAATTATGATGGCTTATGAAGCTATTGGTTTGGGAGATACCGGGCCTTCGGCTATTTTAGCACATGAGTTTGGACATCACATTCAGTATGATAATGGATATTTTAATGAGGTAACTCCTGAAAATGAACCGGAGGAAACCAGAAGAACAGAACTAATGGCTGATGCTTTTTCAGCTTACTATTTAACGCATAAAAGAGGGGCAACAATGAACTGGTGGAAAGTTAATCAGTTTATGAATGTTTTTTACAATATAGGAGATTGTAGCTTTACCAGTCCCGGACATCACGGTACACATGCACAACGTATGGCCGCGGCACAATGGGGGTACAATGTTGCAAATAATCATCAAAAGAAAGGTAAAATTATGGGTGCGCATGAATTTTACTTGCTGTTTGAAGCCGAGTATGATGGTATTATTAATTGTACAGACTGTTTATAAACATTATAATAGTATAGAACTAAAAGTCGGGATATACATCCCGACTTTTAGTTCTATTAGTTTTTAATTTTAAAAACTTTTGCTAAAATATCATCCATCAAACACCATTTAGTAAATGATGATTGTAGTAAGTTAGCACCTACAAAAGCAGTAAACCATAACCAATTTATGTTTACTTTAATTGCCAGTAATACACTGATTAAAATAAAAGTTCCGGCTATTCCTTTAATAATTCTATCTCTCATACTTATATATATTTTTCAATAGGAACTACAACAGCTCGTATTGGGTTATTTGTTTCTAAATGGTTATTAAATACTTCAATTAAACTGAAAAGTTTTTCAATTTTATCTGTTTCTGTAAATGAAAAATACAGATGTGATTGTGTTGTGTTTGTTGAACTTGCAAACCAGTTTTCCGAAGAAATTACCGGAATAGCATTTCTAAACCCATCAATATCCGAAGCACTAAAATTGGTAATGTTTGCTTCTTTTAAAAGTTGTGCAACTTCTTGCTGAAGTCCTTCAACTACTGTTATGATTAGTAACTTCATTCTATTTATAATTTTTTCTTTCAATTAAATAATATACTAACGGAACCACCAATAAGGTTAATACAGTTGAAGCAATGGTACCTCCCATTAAAGAAATTGCTAATCCTTGAAAAATAGGGTCAAATAGAATTACAAATGCTCCAATAACTACGGTTCCGGCTGTTAGTAAAATAGGAGTGGTACGCACAGCTCCGGCCTCAATTACTGCTTGTTTTAACGGAATGCCTTCAGCCAAACGTAGGTTTACAAAGTCTATGAGTAATACAGAGTTCCTAACCATAATTCCCGCTAAAGCAATCATACCAATAAAAGAAGTAGCGGTAAAGAAAGCACCCATCATCCAGTGTCCTAAAACAATACCAACCATAGATAAAGGTATGGCAACCATCATTACAATAGGAGCTTTAAAGTTTTGAAACCAACCAACAATAAGCATATAAATAATAATAATTACTCCTAAAAAGGCTACCCCTAAATCTCTAAATACTTCTAAAGTAATTTGCCATTCACCATCCCATTTTACGGTATAATTATCTTCATAATCCGGTTGCTTAATATAAAGTTCATCCATTTGGTACCCTTGAGGTAATTGAATGTTGTTTAATTTATCGGTCATACCTAAAATAGCATACACAGGACTTTCTAAGTTTCCGGCCATATCTGCCATTACATATACTACTCGTTTTTGGTTTTTTCTATAAATACTCTTAGCACTTATTTTCTGATCAATATCGATTAAATCACCAATAGCAACCATGTTTCCGTGTTGTGAGGTAATTTGTAATTGTGAGATATCTTGAATAGTTGATTTTTCCTTTTCATCTAAAGCTAGCACAATACCTACTTGATGAGAGGCTTTTTCATCATACAAAGTAGTAACGGCTCTATTGGCCATAGCTGTATGTAAGGTATAGGCAATTTGTTGCGGAGCTACGCCATAAAGCATTGCCTTTTCTTTATTAATTACAAATTCATATTCTGTTTGATTATCTTCAACCATCCAATCAATATCAACTACATCATCTGTATTCTTTAAAATCTTTTGAACTTCGTTTGCAATCGCAATTTGTTGGTCATAGTCAGGACCGTATACTTCTGCAACGATGGTAGATAATACAGGAGGTCCCGGTGGAACTTCCACTAATTTTACATTGGCATTAAACTTAGCAGCGATGGCTTGAATTTCCGGTCTGAACAATTTTGCAATATCATGACTTTGCTCACTTCTATCATGTTTATCCGTTAAGTTAACCTGAATATCGGCCATATTACTACCTCCGCGCAAATCATAATGTCTTACCAATCCGTTAAAGGTAATAGGGGCTGAAGTACCCACATAACTTTGATAATTTACTACTTCCGGTCTGGAAGCTATGTATTGTGAAATTTCTTTGGCAACTACAGCTGTACGCTCTAAAGTAGTTCCTTCTGGCATATCAATAACTACTTGAAACTCGTTCTTATTATCAAAAGGAAGCATTTTTACGGCAACCGATTTTGTAAAGAACATAACCAATGACCCCATTAAAAGTACTACGGTGATACCTAAAAAGATAGTACGTTTACTTTTACTCTCAATTAACGGACGCTCAAACTTTTCATACAGTTTGTAAATAAGCGTGTTTTGCATCGCTTTGGTTTCATCTGCTTCAAAATGAGTTTCTTTACTGTATTTTTCTTTTTCTCGAAGAAAAATATAGCCCAAATAAGGAGTAATAGTTAAGGCTACAAAAAGAGACAAAAGCATGGCAATAGAAGCCCCAATAGGCATCGGACTCATATAAGGTCCCATTAAGCCGGAAACGAACGCCATAGGTAATACAGAAGCAATAACTGTAAAGGTAGCTAGTATGGTTGGGTTTCCTACTTCATTAATAGCGTACAAGGCAGCTTGTTTAAACGGTAACCGTTTCATTTTAAAATGCCTGTGCATATTTTCGGCAATAATAATGGAGTCATCTACTACAATACCGGTAACAAATACTAAGGCAAATAGGGTAATTCTGTTAAGTGTATAATCTAACATATAATAACTTAACAAGGTTAAAGCGAAGGTGATAGGTACTGATAAAAATACCACTAAACCACCACGCCATCCCATAGCTAACATAACTACTAAGGTAACCGCAACAATTGCCCCGATAAGATGCATTAATAGTTCAGAAACTTTTTGGGAAGCAGTTTCACCATAATTTCGAGTAACTTCTACATGAACATTATCCGGGATTAAAGTTTTACGCAAATGTTCTACTTTACTGATAATTACATCAGCTATTTGCATAGCATCGGCACCTTTACGCTTTGCTATTGAAATTGTAACTGCTGGATATTCAGACGGATGATTGGTTGCTTTTGTAGAAGCTTGTCCATACCCGAAGCTTACATAGTTTTTAGGTATTTCCGGACCGTCTAGAACCTGTGCTACTTGTTTTAAATAAACAGGTTGGTTTTGGTAAACACCTACCACCAAATTTTTCACATCTTCTGCCGATTCTAAAAATTTTCCGGTAGTTACCATAAATTCGGTATCATTAGCGTCATAACTACCGGCGCTCATTTGCTGATTGTTAGCGGTTATCATTTTTGATACCGTTAAAAAATCTAATTTACTGGCAGCCAGTTTTTCTTTATCTAAAACTACACGAACCTCTCTGTTTCTACCTCCTATTTTATGAGTAACCGCTACATCATTAACCTTTTCTATTTCATCAGTTAACTCTTGTGCAATTTGTTTTAGTTGAAAGTCGTCATAATTCTCACTCCATAATGTTAATCCTAACATAGGAACATCATCAATCGCACGGGTTTTTACCAAAGGCATGGTAACACCTTTAGGCATCTGATCCATATGCTTATTAATTTCATTATAAAGTTTTACAAAAGAGCGTTCAATATCTTCTCCTACATAAAATTGGACAATAACCATTCCTTGCTCTTTCATAGAAGTAGAGTACACATATTCCACTCCTTTGATGTTAGAAATTAACTTTTCAAGCGGTTTGATAACTCTTGATTCTACTTCTTTAGGGCTTGCTCCCGGGTAACCTACAAAAATGTCGGCCATCGGAACATCAATTTGTGGTTCTTCTTCTCTTGGAATTAAAAAAGAACTATACACACCAATGACCATAAATACGACCATTAGTAAAACGGTAAGCTTTGAGCCAATAAAACTCTTTGCTATTTTTCCTGCTAAACCTTCTTTCATCTTTTAATAGTATTAAGCACCAATCTTTTATTGAATGGTAATTTTTGCTCCGTTGTATAATTTACCTTCAGCTGAAACAATGTATTTTTCATTGGTTGTTAACCCTGATAATACTTCTATTTGATCACCAAAAGTTCTTCCTAATCGTAACCAACGTAATAGAGCGGTATTGCTTTGGCTTACGGTATAAATTCCTGATAATTGACCTTGATGAATTAAAGCATTTTTAGGAATTAAGATGGTATTTGTAGTTTCTTGTGTTTTTTCTACAGGAAATTGTACGGTAGCAAACATTCCTGAAAGTATTTTAGTGTCGGTAGCATCTAAATCAATTTTAACTAAATACTGTCCTCCCGTATTCTTAGCAGAAGTACTTACTTCGGTTACCGTACCAGTTACCATTTTGTCAATTGATTTAATAGTAACGTTTACTTTCGTCTGATTTTTAATTTTTGAAATATCACTTTCCGGTACCAAAGCGGTTACTTCCAGTTTCTTTGGGTTCTCTATGGCTAATAAAGGCGCTCCTGGATTAGCCATATTGCCTTTTTCTATGAACTTATTGATAATAGTACCAGCAAAAGGAGCTTTAATATTGGCATAGGCAAATTGCGCATTAATCTCATTTTTCATTTGCTTGGCGGCTTCTAAGCGAGCTTTTGCCATATTAAAACGAGCAGACATATCATCCATTTCTTTCTGAGAAGCACTATTTTGTGCTAATAGATTAGAGAAACGTTGGTAATCTTTTTCAGCATTTTGATAAGCTACGTTAGCTTCGGTAATATTGGCATTTACTTGGGCTCTTTTTGCTTGTAAGTCTGAATTATTAATGGTTAATAATAATTGTCCTTTTTGTACCTTATCGCCTACATTTACATATACATTAGTTACGTAGCCCATCATTCGTGTACTTAATTCTGCGCTATTACTAGCCTGTACTTTTCCGCTAGCGGAAATAAAAGGTTGCTCATTGTTAGCGGCAATTGTATTTACTTTTACGTTTACAGCCGGAGTATTATCTGCCAATGCTGTTTTGTCTTTCTTTCCACAACCGGTAAAAACTAGAGTTGTAATAAGGGTTATGATATATAGTGTTCTCATCTTGGTGTTATTTTTAGTTAACTGTCTTGGATGTTGCCCAAGAGGTGTTTAAAAGAAATTGTTAAAACATTTCGACAAAAGTGTCGGAGTACACAATCTTAGTTTAGTGCGTTAAAAAATCTAAATAAGTTTGAGTGGTATTATATTGAAAAATAGTTTGATAATATTCTAATTGTTTTTGAGCGTATTGAGTTTCAGCCATTAGTAAATCAGAGGTTTTTTCTAAACCTTCTTTAAATCGGTTGGTTCGTATTTTCAATGATTCTTCTGATTGCTCCAAAGCTAATTGTGTAAGTTTTAATTGCTCTTCTGCATCTTCTAAGGCACGTTGAGTTTGGTTAATTTCTAATTGATTTTTAGCCTTGTATTGAGAAAGCTCTAATTGAGATTTTTCATAACTGGCTTTGCTTTTTTGTAGTTTTCCAAAGCGTTTATATCCTTTAAAAAGATCCCAGCTTAATTGCGCACCAATAACGTATCCGTTAGCGTCTGCATTAAATAAAGTGTTGTCATACAATTCATAGCTACCAAAAGCATTTAATCTAGGTAAAAAACTCATTTTATCTGCTTTGTATAGTTGTTCATATGCATGAGTAGCCAGTTCCATTGCTTTTATATCTGATCGGTTTTCTGATAAAATAGCACTCTTACCCATTGGTAATTTATGTAACGTTAAACTGTCTTTAGGTTGATAAATGGTTTCGGTAGATTCATTCATTAAAAATGATAAATAGTTAGAAGCATTTAACACATTACTTTTAGCAGTTTGTAACTGTTTTTTAACTTCTGTAACTCGTACTTCTACAGAAAGTACATCAGCTCTTTGTAAAAAGCCTTGTTGATAGCTGTTTTCTGCCAGTTTTTTATTTTCATTGGCAGCTTTAACAGCCTGTTCCAGTACAGTTACACCTTTGTAAGCTAATTGCAATTGCATATAAGCTTTTTCAATTTCAAATGTTAAGTACTCTTTAGTTCGTTGTTGTTGAAAAGCAGTAGCTTCCATTTTCTGTTTGGCTGCTTTACGTTGAAAAATACCGTCAATATTAATTATAGGTTGTTGAATTTCAATTTTAGTAGCAAAGTTTTGGGTACGTTTTGGGTTGTTTAATAAATCCGGATTAAAATCTGCCGGAGTAAGTATTGCTTGATTAAGTTTACTACCAAAAGCCATTAACGGATTGGTGGTTGAAATTCCGGTATGAGAGGCAGTAATATTAGGCAAGAAAATACTGTTTGTTTGCCTAAAATCTGCTTGTGTTTGTTTTACATCTTGTTCTGATATTTTCAGAGAAAGATTATTGCTAGTCACTTTTTTTAACACCTCTTCTTTTGAAATAAGCTGTGTAGTTTGAGCATGCGCTACAAACAAAGTAAAAAACGATAGTATATTGAAAAAATGTGTTTTCATTGTTAATGTTTTATCGATAGCAAATGTAGTGGTGATATTGAGTGTAGTCAGTAACTGATGTTACAGAGGGAGAAGTGAAAAAATGTAACTATAGTTTGTTAATAAAATTAGTTAATTATAACTGGTCTTTTATATTTTTACGTACAATTTTATACAAAACTGCGTACAAACATGCAAATTTTGCAAAAATTATACAAAAAAGTAAGTCAGTGACTTACCAAAAGTAAGTCGTTGACTTACTCAGTTTTGTTTTTATGGTATTATATT
>NZ_JBOCUK010000026.1:0-53844 GCF_050606265.1 Tenacibaculum sp. TC6
GTGCGCTTTTTCTTGTGTGGACTCGTATTCATAAAATAAGTCTAATTTGTGTCAACTTATTTCAGGACGGGACAAAATAATAAAAAAGGGAGCAATTTGCTCCCTTTTATTTTAATATCCAATTATTTTTTATCAAATGTTCTATTTGTTTAACTGTCTTTTTCTCTCCTATTTTTTTCAATAATCGCAAGTGATTTGCGTGATGTGTATCCGTTCCTACAAAATCATATAAATTTTCAGCTAGTAATTTTTGTGTTATTTTTTGTACTCCTTTACCATATTGTTCAGTCAACGATAACAAATTTAACTGGAATAAACAGCCTGCCTTTTTTAATTTATAAAACATCTGAAAATCATTATGGTAAAAATTATATCGTTCAGGATGAGCTAATATTGGTTTGAACCCTTTCAGCTGAATTTCAAATAATATATCAAATAAATTAAAAGGAGCATTAAAATATGACATTTCAACCAGTACATAGGTTTCTTTAAGTGTTAAAATATCGTTGTTTTTTAAACGCTCTACAAACTTTTCATCCATCATATACTCAGCCGCAGCCCGAAATCCTATATCTTCTTTTCCTTTCACCTTTAATTCCTTTCTTACTTCATCAGCTTTTTCAAGAATTAATTCTGAAGAATTTGGGTAAACATCACCTAACACATGAGGCGTTGTAATAAAATTTTTAATTCCATAACCATTCATTATCTCAATTAATTCTAATGAGTTATTGATGTTTTTAGCACCATCATCTATTCCCGGCAATAAATGCGAATGAATATCTATAAAATTATCATCAAAAATTTCATTCAACGGAATTTCTTTCTTCTTAAGGAAAAACATAAACTTGTACTTAATTATTCTATTTAATTTTATATCATTACACTACTCTAAAATAACTCTACTATTCTTTCAAGTGCCATACCTCTTGAACCTTTAATAAGAATAGTCCCATTTTCAATAGTGTTAGTCATTAAATAAGACTTAAAATCTTCAAATTTCCTAAATTTCTGCTTTTTAGATGTTATTTTTGAAAAGTTTTCTCCAACAAAAAACACTCTATCAAAATTCAATTTTTCAGTCAAATCACCTATTTCCTGGTGTTCTTCCATACTTTTATCTCCCAGTTCAAACATATCTCCAAGAATCACTATTTTATTATCAGCCTCTAACTCATTGAAGCTCTCTAACGCATATTTCATACTAGTCGGATTAGCATTATATGCATCCAGAACAATTTTTATGCCTTTTTTATTAATTATTTGCGATCGATTGTTAGAAGGAATATATTCTTCAATAGCTTGTTTTATTTTTTCTTTAGACACTTTAAAAAAGCAACCAATGGTAATTGCAGCACATATATTAGCATAATTATAAGTACCTATAAGATTACTATTTATTATAAGACCATTAAACTCTAAACTTACATATGGACTAGCTGTAACGTAGTTTATTGATTTATTAAATAAAATCCTGCTCATATTTGAAGTTTTATCTATTTGAATATTGTCATCAGGATTCACAAATGCTATTTTATTATGTTCTCTTATAAAATCATATAGTTCAGATTTAGCTTGAATTACTCCTTCGGCAGACCCAAAACCTTCAAGATGTGCTTTACCAAAATTAGTAATATATCCATAATCCGGGTTGGCTATTTCAGCTAAACAAGCTATTTCTTTATGATGATTAGCTCCCATTTCTACAACACCAATCTCCGTTTCAGGAGTCATCGATAATAACGTTAATGGTACTCCTATATGATTATTAAGATTCCCTTTAGTAGCTACAACAGTATACTTTTGTTTTAAAACACAGCTTATTAATTCTTTTGTCGTAGTTTTTCCGTTACTTCCCGTTAATGCTACTATAGGTATATTTAATTGATTTCTATGGTAATTTGCAAGATTTTGAAGAGTTGTTAAAACATTATCAACTAAAATCATAGAATCATTTTGCTTATACTCTTTTTCATCAATCACAACATAACTGGCACCCTTTTCTAATGCTTCTAAGGCAAACTTATTTCCGTTAAAATTTTCACCTTTTAAAGCAAAGAAAATAGCTCCTTTTCTTATTGATCTTGTATCTGTATCTACTAGATAACTTTCTCTATACAGTTTATAAAGTTCTGCTATATTCATAGGTTAAAAATAACAAACCTCATTGAAATCAATGAGGCTTATTTATGTTAAAATATATGTCTTACTTAAATTACTTATTAGTATATCTTGGGGTAGCTGTTTTTCTTTTGTTCATCATCATTGGCCCCATTTTATCAGTAGCACATCTAAATCCTATATAGTTTGTTGCCATATATTCCGGAAAATATCTTCTCTGTGCCGGATCTAACCAATATTCTCTATCTGCCCATGACCCACCTTTAAATACACGAGATTTATCACTAATTAAAGTTGTTCTTCTCTTATCATCGTATTTATAATTGTTAACTACATTACCTAATGTATCTTTTTCAGCTTCAGGCTTCATTGGAGAGTTATACATTCTTGGTTGACCTGTTAATTGATCTTTGTCTAAATCATAGAACTTAGACGAAGCTTGATCTCCATCTCCTAAACTTGAGTTATCAGCTAAATTATAGTTTCTTCTCATGTAAGTATCTTCCTTAGTAATTGGTATGTACTTAACGCTACCAGGAATATCTTTAGGAATAATTCTTCCGTTTTCTAAAGTATCATATTCAACTTCACCTATTTCATCACCTACTATAACTACTTTACCATCTTCATTGATTAATTTCTTAGTAAATATGTTACCTCTGTAATAGTTAAAATCATTCGCTTCAGAATCAATTATTGGTCTATAAACATCAGACACCCATTCTGCAACGTTACCTGACATATCAAATAAACCAAAAGCATTTGGTGGATAACTCTTAACAGCATTAGGGATATCTGATCCATCACTACTCCATCCTGCGATACCACTATAGTTACCTTTCCCTTGCTTAAAGTTTGCTAATTGATCTCCTCTTCTTCTCTTATCTCTATCTCTGGTATACTTACCATTCCAAGCGTATTTTTTTCTACCTCTAATATTATTATACTCTCTGTTTTCAAAAATAGCTTTTGCAGCATACTCCCATTCTACTTCTGTAGGTAATCTGAATTTTTGAGATAAAATACCATCTGTAGAAGTTACGTGTCTTCCTGTGAAAGCTCCTTTTTCCGGTTTAGGCTCTCCTTTCTTTTTAGGCACAGCTAATCCTTTTTTATAAATAGTAGAATCACCGTCAAAAAGGGCATAAGGATTTGTCAAATAGGCATCTGTATCAAAATTATCTTTACCTTTAAAAGCTAATGAATCTTCCTTAAAAATATTTTTAATGATTCCTTTATCCATTAATATCTTTAAGTTTACTGCATTCGTACGCCATTTACAGTACTCGTTAGCTTGAATCCAACTAACTCCTACTACAGGATATTCTGCATATGACGGGTGGCGTAAATAACTTTCTGATAACAGGTTTGTATTACCTAAACCTTTTCTCCAAACTAACGTATCTGGTAATACAGATGCATAGATATTTTTAAATTGAGGATCTTCCGGAGGAAAAATATCTTTGGTATACTGCATAAATAAACCATATTCAGAATTGGTCACCTCTGTTTCATCCATATAAAAAGAGCGTACGTGCATTTGTCTTGGGGTAGTATTCCAATCAAACATCACATCATCCTGAACCAATCCCATGGTAAAGGTACCTCCTTCAATATGTACCATTCCTGGGGGAATATTATTACCTTCTTTATACTTCCCCTTTAAATAACCTCCATAACTTGGGTCATTAAAGTTCCATCCAGTGAGGGATGATTGTCCTGAACCACTTCTTTTACTACTACAAGAAGTTACTAACAATCCTGTGATGGCTAATAAACTAAATAATTTTAACGTACTTTTCATGTATTTTTAACTATTTTTAAGGGTGCTGCAATTTACAATATTTATCACTTCTAACAACTAATTTCACTTTTATTTTCAAACATAAGCCAAATTGAAACATTGTCTTTGCTATGGTTCAAAACGATACTTTTTGAACTTTATTATTACGAATCTAAGAAAAAGATTAAAATAACTAACTTTAAAATTCGTTATTTTGTAGCAAATATGAAAGTATATTTAACTCTTTTTTGTTTACTCATTTATATTTTGAGTTACGGACAATCAAAATCTGTTTTATCAGAAGGTGATTGGTATAAATTTTCAGTCAATGCTACCGGGGTTTTTAAAATTGACGCTAACTTTTTAAGTCAGTTAGGCATTAATGTTAACTCTGTTAATCCTAAAAATATAAAAATTTTTGGAAATGGCGGTAATATGCTTCCTCAAAAAAACAATGTTTCCAGATTTAATGACCTACAAGAAAACGCTATTTATGTGCATGGAGAAAACGATGGTTCCTTTAATTCTGACGATTATATTTTATTTTATGGAAAGGGTCCACATGATTGGAATATAAATTTAACTTCTTCTGAAGTATCTCATCAACAAAATATTTATAGTGATAAATCATATTATTTCTTAACCATAGGAAATTCTCCGGGAAAAAGAATTGCCACTAAAATACAACCCACTCAAAACAGTATTAAAACTTTCACTTCTTTTGATGATTATATTTTTCACGAAAAAGAAGAGAAAAACCTATTTGCTGTTGGAAGGCAATGGTTTGGCGAAGACTTTAGTTTTGAAACTACTCAAAATTTCGAAATCCCATTCCAAAATCAACTTCCAAATAGCGATATTACTATTAAGGTAAGCGCTGTAACTATTTCTTCTCTTCCTTCTACAATGTCGGTAACTTCCGGAGGAAATACTATTACTTCTTTAAGTTTCCCTCCTGCATCAAGCTCAGGGAGTAGTTCATTAGCTATTCAAAGAACTAATCAAGGAACTATAAAAAGTAATACATCCGGAACCATAAACATTAATATAAGCTTTAATAATAACGGGCTTCCTTCAGCTAAAGCATATTTGGATTATATTGAAATTTCGGGTAAAAAAGAATTAAAAGCTACCGGTAAACAATTTTTGTTTAGAAATTTTGAAGCTTTTAATACAAACGGAGTAGTTGAGTATGAAATTCAGAATGGAACTAGCATTCATCAACTTTGGGATGTTACCAACCATATTTCTCCTCAAAAAATAGAAAATATTGGCTCTGGTAATTCTTTTATTTTTAAAACTAACGGAGCTATTTTAGAAGAATATAGCATTATTAATACCAGTGATGCTTATACACCAACTATTGAGCAAAACTCAAAATTAGAAAACCAAAACTTACATAGCTTAACCGATATTCAATATCTGATTATTACGAACAACACTTTAGTAAGTGAAGCTAATAGACTTGCTAATTACCATAAAACTAACTCTGGTATAACCACAAAGGTTGTTTCTTTAGACAAGATTTATAATGAATTTTCTTCAGGATCACCGGATATTACAGGTATTAGAGATTTTATAAAATATCTTTATGACAACTCTTCTCTGAACAAAAAACTGACCTATGTATGTTTTTTTGGTGATTCATCTTATGACTATAAAAACAGAATTACCAACAACAATAATATAATTCCTACTTATCATGCTTTTCAAAGTTTTGATTTAGTTTCTTCCTATGTTACAGATGATTATTTTGTAATGATAGATCCGGATGACGGCGAAATGTTATTATCTGATACTATTGATATTGCTTCGGGAAGAATCCCCGTTACCACAACTCAAGAGGCAAAATATGTTATTGATAAAATTTTAGCGTACTATAGTCCTCAATCTTTTGGTGATTGGCGTAATACAATAACGTTATTAGCTGACGATATTGACCAAGATGCCGATAAAACTTTGCAAGCCGGATTAGAAGAAGTTGCTGATTCTATAAAAAAGCATAAACCTTTCTTTAATATTAATAAACTTTATGCTGATGCTTTTAAGCAAGAAAGTACTTCAGGTGGTGAAAGATATCCTCAGGTAAAAAATGCTGTAAGTAATGCGATAGAAAACGGAACACTGGTTTTTGATTATTTTGGTCATGGTGGAGAAGATGGATTGGCTGATGAGCGTTTATTAGAAATCCCTCAAATTGAAGCGTTGAATAATTCAAACACCTTACCTTTATTTATAACAGTTACCTGTGAGTTTTCAAGATTTGACAATCCTTTAAGAGACACCGCTGGAGAAAAACTTTTTTTAAATAAAAATGGCGGGGCTGTAAGTATGATTACAACTACTCGAGAAGTATATATTTCATTAGGAGAGCGTTTTAATAAAGAACTGACTAAATATGTTTTAGATTTTGACAACGCAGACAATTCTATAGCCCAAAACTTGATTAAAACTAAAAACAACACATCTAGCAGTCAAAAGTTTTTTATTTATTACTTCGGTGATCCGGCTATGAAACTTGCCATTCCTAAACCGGATGTTAAAATCACTAAAATAAACGGAAAAGATATTTCTCAGTCTATAGATACATTAAAAGCTTTATCTAAAGTTTCTTTTGAAGGTATTGTTACAAACAATACCAATACCCTGCTCACAGATTTTAACGGTACTTTATTTACAACCGTTTTTGATAAATCAATAGACAAACAAACACTTGATAATGACGGATTCGGAATTATCAATACATTTGATTCTCAAGAGAGTAAATTATTTAGAGGAAAAGCTTCTGTAAAAAACGGAGTTTTCAAATTTGAATTTATTGTTCCTAAAGACATAAAAATAGCTTACGGAAAAGGGAAAATTAGTTTATACGCTAATACTAACTTAATTGATAAAGGAGGTGCTAATTTCGACGTTACCGTAGGAGGCATTAATCATAATGCTCCTGAAGATATTAAAGGACCTGAATTACAAGCTTTTATAAATGATGAAACATTCATTGATGGTGGTAATACTAATGCCTCTCCAAACTTAGTATTAAAACTTGCAGATCCAAGCGGTATAAATACCTCCATTACAGCTGTAGATCACGATATTGTAGCCATTCTTGATGGTAATGATTCTGAACCTATTATACTTAACGATTATTACCAAACTGAGTTAGATGATTTTACTAAAGGAACTGTTTCTTATAAATTACGAAATCTCTCCACCGGTACTCATACCTTAAAAATAAAAGCTTGGGACACTTACAATAATTCATCGGAGACTACGTTAACCTTTGTGGTTGTTAGTGATTCCGGGTTAACACTTAGCAATGTGTTAAACTACCCTAATCCATTTGTTAATTACACGGAATTTTGGTTCAATCACAACAAACCAAATGAGCCTTTAGAAGTTCAAATACAAGTTTTTACAGTTTCGGGAAAATTAATAAAAACAATTAACCAATTATCGCAAACCTCCGGAAATCTTTCAAGAAACATAACTTGGAACGGGTTAGATGATTTTGGTAATAAAATAGGAAAAGGTGTGTATATTTATAAACTAAAAGTAACATCAACAATAACTAATACAGTATCTGAGAAATATGAAAAACTAGTAATACTTTAAATAAATACTAAAAATTATATATTTGCAATATCAACAATCAAATCGTACATGAAAAAATTAACAATCCTTCTTCTATTTTTGAGCGCTATTTTTAAAGTTCAAGCGCAACAGGGTATAACTACAGCAACTCCTTTTTTATTAATAACACCTGATGCTCGTGCCGGAGGTATGGGAGATATTGGTGTGGCAACTTCATCAGATGCTTTTTCAATTTTTCATAATGCGGCAAAAACGGCGTTTAATGAAAATGAAATAAGTATCGGTTTAAACTATACACCATGGTTACGAAACTTAACAGATGATATTTTTGCCGGAAATCTTTCTTATGTTCAAAGATTTAAAGAAAATGCAGCATGGGGAGTTGACATAAAATATTTTTCTTTAGGTAGAATTGATTTAACAACTGATACAGGATTGCCTAATGGCTATAAAAACCCTAATGAATTAGCTATTACCGGAATTTACTCTATGAAATTAAGTGAAACTTTTTCCATGGGAGTTGGATTGAAATATATCAATTCTAATTTAGATGTCTCTGATGATCTTAAATCTGTTAACTCTTTTGCAGTTGATGTTTCTGCATACTATCGTTCTGAAGAAGAAAACTACGGTAGTTTTAACGGACGCTATCGTTTAGGAGTTAATATTGCTAACATCGGACCTAAAGTTAGTTATTCACCCGATACAGAAAACTTCATCCCTACAAATTTAAAATTAGGTGGAGGTTTTGACTTTATTTTTGATGACTATAACTTATTAGGTGTTAATTTAGAATTCACAAAATTATTAGTTCCTTCTAATCCAAATTCAACCAGAGGTTGGTTTGAAGGAATGTTCACTTCTTTAGGTGATAGAGGTTTTAGTGAAGAATTAAAAGAAATTACTTGGGCTTTAGGTGCTGAATATTTATACAATAAAGCATTTGCTGTAAGAGCAGGATATTTCCATGAAAGTCAAGATAAAGGACAACGTCAATATTTTACTATGGGAGCCGGTTTTAAAGCTAGATCTTTCTCATTAGATTTATCATATTTGATGAATACTTCAAGTGTGAATAATCCTTTAGAAAACACCTTACGTTTTTCTTTATCATTTGATTTAGGACAAATTTATGAAGATTATTAAAATTCATTTTTTTTAGTAAATTCGTACCAAATATTAAAGCTGTCTTATAAGGCAGCTTTTTTCGACTTAATACATTATGAAAAAAATAAATATAAATACTTCTGCAATTGTATTTGATAATACATCTCAATTATCAATTGAAGATGCTAACCTAATGAATAAAGCAATAGAAGCAAGAAAAAAAGCCTATGCTCCTTATTCCCGTTTTAATGTAGGCGCTGCTATTTTACTAGATAATGGAGAAATAATTACAGGAAATAATCAAGAAAATGCGGCTTATCCTTCAGGCATGTGTGCTGAAAGAGTCGCTATTTGGAAAGCAGGATCTGAATTTCCTAATATGATTGTAAAAAAAATAGCTATAACTGCTGCTTCTACAATTTCTAAAGTAGAAAAACCTGTTGGTCCTTGTGGAGCGTGTAGACAAACATTATCTGAATATGAAATTAATCAAAAACAACCTATCGAAATCATATTTATGGGAGAAACAGGTAGTATTGTAAAAACAGAATCATTACTTTCTCTTCTACCCTTCTCCTTTGATAGCACTTATCTGTAATTTTAGATAGTTTTTTTTATCAATTTCATAAAAAAATAAAAACATCTAGGTATAAAAGTGTTAAAGTAATTTAAAATGCTTTCTTTGTACTTATCCTCTTAAAAGAAATAGTATGAGTAGCACAATAATTACAGGTACCGGAACTTATATTCCAAGCATTACAAAAGAAAACCATCAATTTGAAGAAAATAGTTTTTTAAATATTGATGGCTCTCCTTTTGAAAATACAAACAATGTAATTATTGAAAAATTTAAATCCATTACCGGAATAGAGGAAAGACGGTATGCTAAAAACAATTTAAATGCATCTGACCTTGGTTTTTTAGCTGCTCAAAATGCTATTAAAGACGCCAACGTAGACCCGGAAACTCTGGACTACATTATCTTCGCACACAATTTTGGTGATGTAAAATACAACACCATTCAAAGTGACATACTCCCTAGCTTAGCAACTCGAGTAAAATATTTATTACAAATACAAAATCCCAACTGTATAGCTTACGATCTCTTGTTTGGTTGCCCTGGATGGATTCAAGGAGTTATTCAAGCTCATGCTTTTATAAAAGCCGGGATTGCAAAAAAAGCATTAATCATAGGAGGTGAAACACTCTCTAGAGTTATAGATCATCATGATAGAGACAGTATGATTTATAGCGATGGCGCAGGGGCATGTATAATAGAATATTCTGAAAGTAATAATTCAGGAATTTTAAGTCACGCATCTCAAACTTTTTCTAAAGAAGAAGCCTATCATTTATTTTTCGGAAGTTCTCATAACGGGAATAATGACAAAAGTGTTCGTTACATTAAAATGCACGGACATAAAATTTACGAATTCGCTTTAACCAACGTTCCAAATGCTATGAAAGAAGCCTTAGACAAAAGCGGTATTGAAATAGATTCTTTAAAAAAAATATTTATCCATCAAGCTAATGAAAAAATGGATGAAGCTATTATAAAACGTTTTTATCGTTTGTATAAAAAACCGGTTCCGGAAAACATAATGCCCATGTGTATTCAAAAACTGGGAAATAGTTCTGTTGCAACTGTACCAACTTTATTAGATTTAGTTTTAAAAGGTCATATTAAAGATCAGGAAATAAAAAAGGGCGATATCATCATGTTAGCTTCAGTAGGTGCCGGAATGAATATAAATGCTATCGTTTACAGATATTAAAAATCTGTTTTACCAAAATTTAAGACATCAAAACATACACTTAAAAGACTATAAAAAAACAAATCATTGAAATCATAATTGGCAAATAAAAATACTAGATGAAATATCGCATATCTAAAATCTAAGTATTATTTTTGCGGATGCAACAACACAATGTACTTATTTTAGATTTCGGTTCGCAATACACTCAGTTAATTGCACGCCGCGTAAGGGAGTTAAACATTTATTGTGAAATTCATCCTTATAACAAAATACCTCAAAATTTAAACGATTTTAAAGCAGTAATCCTATCCGGAAGTCCATCATCAGTTCGTTCTGAAGAAGCTCCGCACCCTGATTTATCAGAAATAAGAGGTAAAAAACCACTATTGGCTGTGTGTTACGGAGCGCAATATTTAGCTCATTTTTCAGGAGGATTAGTAGCTCCTTCTAACACTCGTGAGTATGGTAGAGCTAATCTTTCATATATAAAAGAAGGTGAAGATTTCTTTGCTAATATTTCTGAAGGAAGTCAAGTATGGATGAGTCATTCAGACACGATTAAAGAATTACCTACCAATGCTGTTTTACTTGCCAGCACACATGATGTACAAAATGCTGCCTATAAAATTGAAGGTGAAACTACGTATGCAATTCAATTTCATCCTGAAGTATACCATTCTACAGACGGAACGCAACTACTAAAAAACTTTTTAGTATCTATTGCCGGAGTACCTCAAACTTGGACACCGGATTCATTTATTGATGAAACCGTAGCGGAGTTAAAAGAAAAGTTAGGGAATGATAAAGTAGTTTTAGGTCTTTCCGGAGGAGTTGATTCAACAGTAGCGGCTGTACTTTTACACAAAGCTGTTGGAAGCAACTTACATTGTATTTTTGTAAACAATGGTTTATTACGTAAAAATGAGTTTACCAACGTATTAAAACAATACGAAGGTATGGGGCTTAACGTTAAAGGAGTTGATGCTTCGGCACGTTTTTTGGGTGAACTTGCCGGATTAACAGAACCGGAAGCAAAACGTAAAGCCATTGGTAAAGTTTTTATAGATGTTTTTGATGATGAAGCGCACCAAATTCAAGATGTTAAATGGTTAGCACAAGGAACTATTTATCCGGATGTTATTGAATCAGTTTCTGTTAACGGAGGCCCTTCAGCAACTATTAAAAGTCATCATAATGTAGGTGGGCTACCTGATTTTATGAAACTTAAAATTGTAGAACCTTTACGAATGATTTTTAAAGACGAAGTCCGAAGAGTTGGTGCTTCTTTAGGTATAAGTAAAGATTTATTAGGTAGACATCCTTTTCCTGGTCCAGGTTTAGCAATTCGTATTTTAGGTGATATTACTGCTGAAAAAGTACGTATATTACAAGAAGTTGATGCTATTTTTATTGATGGCCTTAAAGAAAATGGTTTATATGATAAAGTATGGCAAGCCGGGGCTATTTTGTTACCTGTTAACTCTGTTGGAGTTATGGGAGATGAGCGTACCTATGAAAAAGTAGTAGCTTTACGTGCTGTTGAAAGTACTGATGGTATGACTGCTGACTGGGTAAATTTACCTTATGAGTTTTTACAAAAAACATCAAATAAGATAATAAATAATGTAAAAGGGGTAAACAGAGTTGTTTATGATATAAGCTCTAAACCACCTGCAACAATTGAGTGGGAATAACGTTTTAGTAATAATTACACTCAGAAAAAATAGATAAAAAGTAGATGAAGAAATTACAGTTTTTAATTTTAACCGGTATATTAACTTTCACCATTTCGTGTGGTCAGCAAAAACGTTACGTTTCTTATAAAATTCAAGAAGGAGAAACCATAAACGATATTGCTAAACGTTTGGATATGGATACTAAGGATTTACTTAGATTGAACCCTGATGTAGGAAAAGAACCTTCTCCAAATACTGTTATTGTAATACCCAACCCTAAAGTTAAAAACAGTAATTCTTCTAATACAGAAGAAGAATATGCTGTAATTGATCAAGATCATAAAAATGAAGTAGAAAAAAATGATGTAAAAGATACTACAGATAATGTTTATCAAACAACTGTGGTAAAAAGCTATAAAACTCATGAAGTTAAGGCTGGTGAAACTGTCTATCGTATTACGAAGCTTTATAACATTACAAAAGATGATCTTATCAAATTAAATCCTGAATTTCCGGGTATAAAAAACAATAATCTTTCTATTGGTCAACTACTTAAAGTAAAAGCAATAGAAGAAACAATTACTATTAATAAAGAGGAGGTTTTAAAACAATACTTAACTCATGTTGTAAAAAGTAAAGAAACTGTTTTTAATATTACTCGTTTTTATAATATTACAAAAGATGACCTTATCAAACTAAACCCTGAGTTTCCAAGTTTAGTTGATAACAACTTATCTATTGGTCAGTTACTTAAAATCAAGCCGATTGAAGAAGTAGAAAAAAACGAAAACTTAAGTTTTTATCAAGATAGTATTCAAGATAATACAACTATAAACTTGGCGCTACTACTACCTTTTAAGGTTCAGGAATATGATACCATTACTGCTAAAAGAATTTTTAAAGACAATAAATTAGCTAATATGGTTACTGATTTTTATTTAGGTGCTGAAATGGCTATTGATTCAATTCAAAAACAAGGAGTAAGAATTAACACTTCGGTTTTTGATACCGGAAATAGAGGTGAAAACATTTCGTCTATTGTTGATAATGATGAGCTAGATGATGTTGACGTTGTTATAGGTCCTTTTTATTCCGAGCAAGTAGATAATGTTGTTAAAAATACAAGCGCACCTGTTGTTTTTCCGCACTATTCTAATAAGCAAAAAGATTTATCTTCATCTAAAATTGTTAAAGCAGCTCCTGAAAAATCATTGTATGCTGATTTTTTAACTTCATTTTTAAAAAACAATTATAAAGGAGAAAATATTTTTATTGTGGGAGATGGTCAAAATAATTCTAATAACACAATAAACACAATTGTTGCTTCACTTAAAAAGCATGACTCCATTTCTGATATTCATATTTTAAAACCGGAAAAAGGATATATTAAAAGAGAGCGTTTTACAAATAAAATGAATGCTAAACAGCACAATTGGGTTATTATTACTTCTGAAGATAAAGTTTCTGTTGCTGATGCTTTAAACAGTATGATTGGCTTACCGGATAATATGTCTGTTCAAGTTTTTACAACTGACAAAAATGAAGCGTATGATAGAATTGATAATAATAAATTAGCGGATATTAACTTTACTTATGTATCTGAGGCATACACAGATGAAGCCTCTGATGATGTGAAATTATTTTATACTAAATTTAGAAATAAAAATAATGCTCTACCCTCTGATTATGCTATCAAAGGTTTTGATATAACTTATGATATTTTAATGAGACTTGCTTCCGGAAATGATTTAGGTAAAACTTTTAAACAAGGTGTTTCTTTACGAGTTGAAAACAAATTTGATTACCATAAAAAAACATTTGGTTCAACAACTAACCAAGGTTTATTTCTTATAAAATATAATAAAGACTTAAGCTTAAGTCGACTTAAATAATAAAAAAATGCCTTGAGTTAACTCAAGGCATTTTTTTATTATTTATACATTTCTTTATAATAGTTAAGATAATCTCCACTGGTAACATTATCAACCCAATCTCTATTTTTCAAATACCATTGTACCGTTTTTTCTATCCCTTCTTCAAATTGTAAAGAAGGTTTCCATCCTAATTCATCTTTCAGTTTTGTAGCATCAATAGCATAGCGATAATCATGCCCTGCCCTATCTTTTATAAAGGTAATTAACTTTTCAGACGTTCCTTCAGTGCGACCTAGTAACTTATCAACAGTTTTAATTAGTACTTTTACTAAATCTATATTTCTCCACTCATTGCACCCTCCAATAGCATATGTATCTCCTATTTTTCCCTTATGAAAAATAAGATCTATTGCTTTAGCATGATCTTCAACATATAACCAATCTCTAACATTCTCACCATTTCCATAAACAGGCAATGGTTTATTATTACATATATTATTGATAAATAAAGGAATTAATTTTTCCGGAAATTGATAAGATCCATAATTATTCGAACAATTAGATACTATTATTGGTAAATTATATGTATCATAAAAAGCTCTTACAAAGTGATCTGAAGAAGCTTTAGATGCCGAATACGGGGAATGCGGATCGTATGCCGTGTTTTCTGTGAAGAACCCAGAATTCCCTAACGTTCCGTATACCTCATCTGTTGAAATATGGTAAAAGAGTTTATTGTTAAGATTACTTTTCCAATAGTTTTTTGCTGCTTGTAACAAACTCAGTGTTCCTAAGATATTGGTCTTTGCAAATGAGAAAGGATCTTTTATGGATCTATCTACATGCGATTCTGCCGCTAAATGGATAACAGCCTCTATCTTATATTCTTGAAAAATATTTTTCACTAAATCATAATTGCAAATATCTCCCTTAATAAATGTATAATTTAATCGATTTTCAATATCCCTTAAATTTTCTAAGTTTCCGGCATAGGTTAATGCGTCTAGATTTATGATATGATAATCCGAATATTTTTTTACAAATAATCTAACTACATGTGATCCAATAAAACCTGCTCCTCCTGTTATTAAAATATTTCTCATGAAACCTTTTCGAAATCTATTTATTTTTCATCAAATTTAATAAATATTGCCCGTAGTCACTTTTTAATAAAGGTTCAGCTAGTTTTCTAACTTGCTCTTGATTAATATACCCCATGTAATACGCTATTTCTTCTAAACAAGCCACTTTTAATCCCTGTCTCTTTTCTATAGTTTCTATAAACTGACTTGCTTCCATTAAAGAACTATGAGTTCCAGTATCCAACCAAGCAAAACCTCTTCCCATTAACTCCACTTTCAAGCTATTTAAATTCAGGTACGCTTGATTTACAGAGGTAATTTCTAATTCACCTCTAGTTGAAGGTTTAACCTGTTCTGCAACAGATATCACATTATTAGGATAGAAATATAGTCCAACTACTGCGTAATTAGACTTGGGTTTTTCAGGCTTTTCTTCAATAGATTTCGCATTTCCTTCTTTATCAAAATCAACTACACCATACCTTTGAGGATCATTCACATTATATCCGAAAATTGTAGCCTTCTTTTCTTTTTTCACATTATGAATTGCTTTCTGAAGCATCTCAGGAAGTCCATGTCCATAAAAGATATTATCACCTAAAATCAAACAAACATCATCCTTTCCAATAAATTCTTTTCCTATAATAAAGGCTTGTGCCAATCCATCCGGAGAAGGTTGTTCAGCATAACTCAATTGAATCCCTAATTCACCACCAGTTCCTAATAATTTCTGGAAATTTGGCAAATCATCCGGAGTAGAAATCAGTAATATATCTTTTATTCCGGCAAGCATTAAAACTGATAAGGGATAATAAACCATCGGTTTATCATATATAGGTAATAGTTGTTTAGAAACGCCTTTTGTTATAGGGTATAAACGTGTACCTGATCCGCCAGCTAAGATGATTCCTTTCATATCACTTATTATGTTATAGATGCTAAATTATAGAAAAATAATAAAGCTCGGGAAAACCGAGCTTTATTATTTTATTAGGTTTTGAATAACTTCTTTAATTCGTAATCTATCCTCATTAGTTAAATTAGAGCCTGATGGCAAACATAACCCATCTTCAAATAATTTTTCTGAGATGTTTCTTCCATAGTATTTACAATCTTCAAAAACAGGCTGTAAGTGCATTGGTTTCCATAAGGGGCGAGACTCAATATTTTCTTTTTCTAAGGTTAAACGCAAATCTTCTCTCGAAAAACCTGTTTTATTTTGATCGATTATTACCGCACTTAACCAATGGTTTGAAAAGTATTCTGATGTTGGTTCTGTTAAAACTCTTATTCCATCTACATATTTGAATACTTCTTGATAAAACTGATTATTAGCTCTTCTAAAGCCAATGTGTTTATCTAACACCTCCATTTGACCACGACCAATACCTGCCACAATGTTACTCATACGATAGTTGTATCCTATATGTGAGTGTTGGTAATGAGGGGCATTATCACGTGCTTGGGTTGCTAAAAAAATGGCTTTCTGTTTATCCTGTTCATTACGACAAACTAGAGCACCTCCACCAGAAGTCGTAATTATTTTATTTCCGTTAAATGATAAAATTCCGAAATCACCGAACGTACCACATTTTTGTCCTTTATAGGTTGAACCTAGCGCCTCAGCTGCATCTTCAATCAGGGTTATATCGTATTTTTTAGAAAGCGCTCCAATTTTATCCATTTTAGCTGGCATTCCGTAAAGATGAACCACTATAATTGCCTTCGGATTTTTACCTTTTGAAAGTCGATCTTCGATAGCTTCTTCTAACGCTTTTGGACATATATTCCATGTATCTTTTTCACTATCCACAAAAACTGGCATTGCTCCTTGATAGGTAATTGGATTAGCCGATGCAGAAAACGTCATACTTTGGCACAATACCTCATCTCCAGTCCTTACTCCCGCTAAAATCAGTGCTAAATGCAAGGCCGAAGTACCCGAAGCCAAACAAGCTACTTTTGAATTTTCTCCAACATACTCCTCTAAATCTTGTTCAAAACCATTTACATTAGGACCCAAAGGTGCAACCCAATTTGTATCAAATGCTTCTTGTACATATTTTTGCTCTCCTCCTCCCATGTGAGGAGATGACAACCAGATTTTATCCATTATTTTCTTTCTATTTTTATAATTTTTCCAGGATTACCTACAACAGTAGCATAATCAGGAATGTCTTTAATAATTACTGCTCCAGCTCCAACAGTTACCCATTGACCAATTTTTATTTCTGGAATTACAATTGCTCCTGCTCCGATATGTGTTCCTTGTCCTACGGATACTCCTCCAGTAATTGTAGCATTTGGTGAAATATGAACAAAGTCAGCTATCACACAATCGTGTTCAACTACAGAACCTGTATTTAAAATTACATGCTCTCCTATCGAGCTTGCAGAATTGACTACTGAATAAGGCATAATTACCGTTCCTTTACCTATAACTGTAAAATTAGAAATTTGAGCTGAGGGATCAATTAAGGCTTCTCCAATTTTAGATAATCTTTCACTTACTGCCTTTCTAATTTTGTTACTACCTATAGAAATAATAAATTCTTTATTCGAAATATCTTCTAAGTTAGAAGTTTTAATTATTTGAGTTCCTAATAAGGAAGTTGATTTTGGATTATCATCAACAAAAGCAATTACATCGATATTTGCATTTTGTGCTATATCTTTAACCACTTTACCATGCCCACTTCCTCCAAATAAATAAACTTCTCTAAGACTCATTACCCATAAATTTTGTAGCCGTTGCCTGCCCCACTTCATTTATCCCTTCAGATTTAAAAACCTTAAAAAAGGTTTTTAAAAAGATTTTTGCATCAAGCAGGAAACTTAAATTATCAACATACTGAACATCATATTTAAATTTCTTTTCCCAACTAATCGCATTTCTTCCATTAATCTGGGCCAAACCTGTTATACCAGGTCTTACGTCATGTCTCCTCTTTTGTTCTTTATTGTAACGCGTTAAATACTCGACTAAAAGAGGTCTTGGTCCGATTAAACTCATATCGCCTTTTAGTACATTTAATAATTGAGGGATCTCATCCAATGAAGTTTTTCTTACAAATTTGCCAACTTTAGTTAAACGAATTGAATCAGGTAATAATTTGCCATTACTATCTTTCTTATCATTCATAGTCTTAAATTTAATTACCCTAAAAATTTTTTCATTTTTTCCTGGTCTTTCCTGAAAGAAAAAAGGTTTACCTGAATTATAAATAGTTAGTAATATTAGTACAATTAAAAACACTGGAGATACTAATATTAAAACGATCAACGCCAGTAAAAAGTCTATAATACGTTTAAAAAAAAACTTGTACATTTTTTAGATTTTTTCAATTTGTTTAATGTATTCTTTTGCTAAAAATTCCCTATCAAAATATTTTTTTGCATATTGATAACCAGCGTCTCCCATTATATCTAATTGATTCTCTGGCAAAGCCAATATTTTCTTGATACCATTTACTATCTCATCAATATTTTCTGGTTCTACATATACACCACACTTTGCATCTTTTATAAGATCTCTAGAAACACCATCTATAGCTAATAAAATTGGTTTCTTACAAGACATATAATCAAAAGTTTTGTTTGAATAAATCGTTTTAAAAGTATCAACTTTTTTTAATACTGAAGCTCCCATATCTGACGCAAGTATGTATTTAAACACTTCTTCTTTTGGCACTGGATCTCGAAAAACAACATTTTTCAATCCCTTTTTTACTACCTCTTCCTGAAGAGTTTTTTTACGCATTCCTGCCCCAATTAACTGGAATATAACATTAGTGTCTTTCAACTTTTCAGCAGCATCAATTAATTGAATTAAATGATTAGCAACACCATGTGCTCCTACATAAGTAATAACAAACTTTTCTTCTAAACCAAGTGCTCTTTTAAACTCTTTTGCGTTAAAATTTTCTTGTATTTTTTCCGCTAGGCTAAAATCTGCTGCATTTGGAATAAAGATTACTTTTTCCTTATGTATATTTTTTTCATGAATCAAATTATCTCTAAAAGCAGGTGTTAATACATTAATTAGTTTCGCTTTTTTGTAAATAAATTTTTCAAACCAATACGCAAAACTTATAATTTGTTTGTTTTTTAAAACCCCTGTATCTATTGCCGATTCTGGCCATAAATCCCTAATTTCAAAAACAAACGGGATTCGTTTAATTAGTGATAATACATAGGCTGTGATTCCTACAAATAACGGAGGCGAAGTAACCAAAATTACATCATATTTTTTTCTTGTAATAAATAGCCCTGCATAGATACTAGAAAACACAAAAGAGAAGTACGCCCAAAGCCTTCCCAAGAAGCTCACATTATAACTCTCAGAAACATGGCAACGTACTACATCAACATTCTCGTAAAAATTATTGTCTTTGTATATAAATTTCCCTTTATAGCGTTCTTGTTTTTCTCCTGTAGCATAATGCACCATACCCGCTAATACAGTAATTTCATGACCTTGAACCGCCCAAGTTTTGGTCATTTCATTAAATCGGGATCCTCCACTATCTTCTTTTTCTAAAAAATATTGATGTATTAATAATATTTTCATTTTTATTTTTTATTTTTTTTAAACAAAAAGTAAAAAAAAACTATATCCAAAAAAGATACTCCCCATAAAATTCCGTATTGAAACGTAGAATAAACTAAAATAGGAACTATATATATATAATTATTTTTATTTACTTTTAAAATAAAATATACAATCGTTGCAAAACCAAATAAAATTCCCATATTAGCTACCGTTTGCAAATATGAATTATGGGCATGATAAACCCTGTCAATTGATAATTCTGCCCAATGCTTAGTAAAATAATTCCCCAAAAAAGGATGTTCTACAATGAACTGAATATAATAAGGAAAAACCAAATCTCTTCCTGATAAGTCAACTCCTTTTCCTCTAAAAAATTGATTTTCTATAAACGCATAATTATTATAGGCTAGTACCAATAAAACAACACTCATTAAAATGGTTAAAAATTTAATTTTACTACCACCAGTTTTTAATCTCATAAGTAAAGCTATAAATCCAAATACAATTACTGAGACTATCGCAGTTCTATTGAATGTTATTATTAAACCTAACAATAACAAACCATAAAAAAAATAATTCATTGCTTTATTATATTTCAAATGGTAAACCAATAAAAAACCTGTAAATATTTTAAGAGCAAATATACTTGTTACCGCACTTAAACCATATACCTTATTATAATACAAATATTCAGATTCCCCAAATTCTTGAACTCCCACAGAATTTGGTTTAATAAAATAAGGTGTTCCTAATAAATATTGTACAATTCCTACTACTATTTCTAGTAGAATAAAATAGAGAATATATTTTATAACAGAGTTGTTCAGTGACTTCGAAAAATTAACTGTTGCTATAATAAAAAAAGTGTACGGTATAATATTATTGATAGACTTACTGTTATCATCAATTGCATATTCCTTACCTACATAATAAATTATTGAAGAAGTTAATAAAAAAAGAACAGACAATATATCTTCTCTTTTAACTCCATTTTTCCGCATTGAAATAAACCATAAAACCATGCCTAAAAAAGCCAAAACAACATAAATAAAAGACTGGTTTACAGAAACTAAAGTAGAAGAAAAGACTAGTAATGATAGTATTAAGCTTTTTATTTTTATCATAAAAACATTCCTTTTTCTTTTAACCCTATATAGTGCTCTTTATCTCTATGTGAAAAAGTTAGAGCGGGATTCCCTCCACATATACTATATTTAGGTATACTTTTTACCACTACTGCTCCAGCTTGTATAATAGCTCCTTCCCCTATGGTTACACCTCCTAAAATTATTACATTAAGTCCTATCCAGACATTCTCTTCAATTATAACATCTTTTGTTATTATAGTATGATCATAAGGAATACGCTCACCTTTATAATTATGAAAAGAAGTTAGTATTTTTAATCCTTCTGCAGAGTGAAAATTATCACCAAATGTAACATTTCCTTTACCATAAACTCGGATTCCATTAAAATTTACATTCTTCCCAAATTTTTCCTTTCCGTTAAATCTACAAGATCCGTTAATTTTACAGGTTGGTAAAACATTTTTATTATATCGGTAAGCACAATAATATAAAAGTATTTTAGAACGTAAATTTTTGATGAATTTTTTCATTTTTTTTCTTGTTAAATAATACTAATAAATAAATGGTTATAAAGGAAATTAAAGTTGTTATTGCTGCTCCCATTATTCCAATTTTTGGAATAAGAATCAAATTAAAAACAATGGATACTACTGCAGAAATAAAAGTAAATAAACTTAATCTTTTTGTTTCTTTTGTGTATAGAAATAAATTTGATTCAAATTTATACAAAGACAGAATAACGTTTGCAATTAATACTATTATAATAATTTGATTTGATATAGTATACTGGGAGTTTTTAATAAATGTACTACTGAAAATCAGCCAACCAATTAAAGCTAAACCTCCAAATACCGGTAAACTTATATAGATCAGTTTTCTTACCTTATTGATTTCACTTATTTTATTCTCTTTCATCCATTTAAAATATGTGGGTGCCCAAGCTAAATTAAAACTTGTATAAAAAAAATTAACAGCCATACCTATTTGGTAAGCTACTGCATAGTTTCCTAAATCTTCTTCTGTTAAAAAATATTTTATAAAAAACCGATCACCAATGTTCAAAATATAACCTGAGACCATGTGTAAGATTAGTGGTGAACTATAAACTAAAGCTTGTAAAAGTAGTTTTTTAGAAAAAAATAACCTGTAACCCATCCTCCAAAACATAATACAACAACATATACCTATTAATAAAGCAGCCATTACTGTAGGATATACTCTAAAAGTCCAATCCAGTTTGTTCAACACTTTAAATAGGGTAAATAATATAAGTAGCTCAATAATAATACTGCTGACACGAATTACTAAGTACTTTTTAGCTTTTTGCTTAACCCTAAAAATTACCAATAAGCTTTCACAAAACTGATTAAATAAAAAATATGATATGCTAAGAAGTAATAGAATTGTATAATCATGACCAAGCCATGGTGCAATTAATAAAACTATTACCGTAGCAACCAGCGCGGTAAAAAATTGGAAAACCTGAATTGATGACACAAACTTTTTAAAGGTATCCTCATCTAAATCAAAATAAAATCTACCAATAGATTGTACCGTACTTAGGCCCAAAAAAGGAACTAAAAACATCGAAATTGTCCTAAAAAGATCGACCATACCATAATCTTTAGGCTCTAATACTACTACTAAGAATGGTAATAAGATTAATGGAAGTCCCGTGTACATAGCGTTTGTAAGACCATATACAAGGGTATCTTTTAAAAGATTGTTTTTTAAGAGTTTAGATAAAATCATTTTCAACTTTTTCTAATGCTTTACAAAAGTTTTTATAAACATTTATAGAATAGATGTTCTCAATATCTTCTGCTGTAGGATATAAATAATTTTTATTATAAATTTTTGTAACTAAATCATCGGTATTATTAAAATAATTTAAAGATTCTAAATATGGATAATTTGTCCTAAATAAAGAAGGTTCATTATCAAGCTCGTAAATAAAAACAGGCAATCCCATGTACATTGCTTCTAAAGCAGCAGTAGAAGCCTTAGTTAACAAATAATTTGATACATTATAAACTTCAAATATGTTAGTTTTATTGGTATCTAAAACTTTTACAATTTTGGTGTCTGGTAATTTAATTGGGTGTCTTGGTAATATTAAAATTTTATGATTGCTACTAGATTTTTTTTCCAAATCTAATGCTAAATCATATAACTCTTGTATATCATTCGTCGTAGCTATAACAGAAATAATTCTTTCGTCTTTAGCGATTGTTTCTTGAAGATATTGCCCTACTGACTCTCCATCATTCTCTTTAAGTTTTTGCAAGCCATAAGAGCCCACAACAAAAATATTGTCCTTTTTTAAATAGTTTAATCCCTCTAAACATTCTTTATCTTTTTTTCCATATGTAAAAATATAATCGGGTTTAAATGGTTTAGATTTATCAAACAAAATAGTGTTATAAGAAGGATGCAGAGGGTAAATAATACCATGTTGGAGCTCAATGATTGGAATATTATTTTCCTTAAATGCCATATTATACCCATAGTACCCATTAGGGTAAACAGAAAAATTTTTTTTAGGTTTATAGAAGTATTTTAAAAAAAAACTCATAAACTCGTATTGTCCTACAAAACGCTTTATAACAGGTAAAACGTTAGGTTTAATTTCATAATTTCTAGATAAATTGGTTAACTTAGAATCAATACAGAGTTTGTTCTTATCAAATTTAAATTTACTGAACAAAAATGCTCCTAGAAAAAAAAATGCTTCAGAAAGAACAATATCTTTAGAAGGAAATTTATGGCTGTAAATTACAGGGTTTTCTATAAACAAAACATCTTTGTTTTTTTCAGAAACTATTGATGCTACTCTATCATAATAATACCTACCTATTTTTTTACGTCGTTCAACATTAGAGAAGACCCAAATACTCTTTTTTTTAAATAACTGTCTCCCAGTTATCACTAAAGATTTTAAAAAACGGAACAGTATTTTATTTGATATCTTTATTTCAGAATTACCAACATTATGTTTTGCTCTTATAAGAGAGATTAAATGATTTCTTATTATATATGTTACATCAGTATCACCATATTTAAGTTGTAATTTATCAAGTAATTCATCTATCTCTTGATATTCTTCAAAATCTCTCACTTTTTTTCTTTTTTTAAATCTCCCCATTTCAAAGGTTCCCCTTTTCTTTTATCATTATTTACCTTTGATCCTAAAATCTCATTATAATACTTAGGGTGTAGACCATACCCAGGTCTTACAGAGCGTATATTTTCCTCCGTAAGAATATCTCCTTCTTTTACATCTTTAGCTATAAATAAAGATCTAGAAAATTCTCTACTTTTTTTCTTCTTGTCTGTCATTTCATAATCTACCTTTCCCATCAAGTTTTCTGTTAAACGAATAGCATCAACCATTTGCTTAAATTCAAATTCATCTAATGAAAAATGTGCATCTGCACCACCAACTTCTTTATCTAAAATAAAATGTTTTTCAATTACTTTTGCTCCCAAAGCTACAGCAATCATAGGCGCTTCAATTCCCAAAGTATGGTCTGAAAGTCCAGACTTAATTTTAAAACGTTCTGCAATATCAGGAATTGTTAATAAGTTAGCTTCTTTTGGAGATGCAGGATATGCAGAAGTACATTTTAATATTGTTATATCAAAATTCCCTTCCTCCTGACATGTTTTTATAGCTAACTCAATATCTTCAATTGTTGCAATTCCAGTAGAAATAATTATTGGCTTTTGTTTGGATGCAACATATTTTATTAATGGAATATCAGTAATTTCAAAAGAAGCTATTTTATAAATTGGTGTGTTTAATTCTTCTAATAGATCAACTGCTGTTTTATCAAAGGGTGAAGAAAAACATATTAAACCTTCTTCTTTGGCTAAATCATATAATGGCTTATGCCATTCCCAAGGTAAAGACGCTCCTTTATATAAATCATATAAATACTGTCCATCCCAAACAGTCCCTTGATTTATTTTAAAATAATCAGATTTCACATCTAAAGTAATAGTATCTGCCGTATATGTCTGTAATTTAATAGCATTAGCTCCAGCTCTTTTAGCTGCTCTTACTGTTTCTTTAGCAACCTCTAAACTACCTCCGTGATTAGCTGATAACTCAGCTATTATAAAACATTTATCTAACATTATCATAATATTCTAGTTTAAAAATATAGCTATTTATATTATTTATTTTTTCTTCCGAATGAAAATTGTAACCAGCTTTTTCGAAAGATTTTACTGAGGCAATATTTTCTTTCTTGATATATGCCAAAATAGGTTTTTTACTTTTTTTGAAATAACTTTTACCAGCTTCTTTAAGTAAAGAAGGAGCAAGCTTTTTTCCTCTAAAGTTTTTATCTATACTAATACTAACTATAGTATTTTCTTCTCCAATTTCAAACCGAACAAGTCCTATAGGCTCAGTATTAATCATTCCGATAAGAAAAAGAGAGTTTGTGTTTTTTTGTTTAGAAGTTAACCATTGTTCATGTTCTTCAAAACTAATTTTAGTTGAATTAAAAGAATTTTGACGAGTTAATTCTTCATTAGCCCAATCAAATAAAAGTTTAACGTCGTTTAAATTAACTTCTCTTACAGTGAGTTCATTCTTTTTTTTGGAATGAATTATAACATCTTTAAATTCATTTTTATAGTAACAATGTTCTTTTAATACTGCCTCTTTGGTGTAGCTACTTTCTTCAAGAGCTGTATATAAATGAGGCCTTAAATCAAAAGCATAAGTAAAAATTTTATGTAAATTTAAGTCCTTAAAAGCTACCTTTTCTATAAGCCCCAAATACGTTTTCCAGTGAAAACCAAAAAATTCTTTTTCTAAAGAGGTGTCCATAATAAAAGAGATCTCTGCATTTTTATCAACCCAGTTAATATGTACTAAACCTCCATAACCAATACAAATATTTTCTTTTAAATAAGAAAATAAAATTTGGGAAGGTTGCTCTTTATCAAATAATTTAGAAACAATATTGTTAAAATAAAGCTCTTGATCATTTTCTGTTAGCTCTTTTGCTTGGCGTAAATGATACATTTGTTCATTTCTCCACTGCATTATTGGCAGTTTATCTTCAAAGCGAATAGGTACTATTGAATATTCGCCTTCAGAAAAAGATTGTTTATTTAAAACCTTATATATGTTTTTTTTAGTTTCCAAAAGCAAGTTGATATTTTAGTTCAGCTAATTTCCAGTCGGTCTCATTATCAATATCTTGAGCTAAAAGCTCATCTATTTCTATAATCCCAGAGTTATTTGTCCATAATTTTTTCTTTTCTAAAACCGCATTAGGTTTAAAAAAGTAAAATTGCCCAGCATCATGAAAAGCTGGTTCTAAATCTTGAGATCTAGAAGAGAGGTGTTCAGGTTGAAATAAATCAAATTTACCATTGTCATTAATGACTTTTATAGCTCTTTGAATAGGAAAACTATAACGTATAACAGGAAAAACTGTATCGAATTGATTAGAAATTAACTTTTCTTGAGCTTTGTGTAGTAATTCACTAGTAATAAATGGGGCAGTAGCATATAAACAACAGGCAAGCTCAATCGTAATGTTTTGTTTTTGATACCAGCTTAAAACCTCTTCAATAACATCAAAAGTAGTAGCAAAATCATCAGAATTTTTCTCACTTCTTGTAAATGGAACTAAGGCTCCATGTTGTAAAGCAATATCTGCGATTTCTTTATCATCAGTAGAAACAATAACTTGATAGAATAAATTACTTTTTATAGCGGCTTCAATAGAATAAGCGATAATAGGTTTTCCTAAAAAAGATTTTATGTTTTTTTTAGGAATTCTTTTACTACCTCCTCTTGCTGGTATGATTGCTATTTTAGTCATTAATAAATTCTAGGACTTTATCAATTACGTACTGTAATTCTTCGTTAGTTAAACTAGGAAACATAGGTAAACTTATGCATTTAGAATAATAATTCTCTGCATTAGTTAATTCAGCTTCTGAATATCCAATGTTTTTATAGTAGGGTAAGGTATGGACTGGAATGTAATGGATTTGCGTAAAAATATTGTGAGATTTTAAAAAATCATATAACCCTTTTCTGTCATCAACTTCAATTACAAATAAATGATGAGCGTTATAACTACCTTCAGGCAAACTTTGGAATTTAATTTTTCCTTGAAAAGCATTTTTGTAGGTTTTAGAAATTCCATTTCGACGAATTACTCCAAGGTCATTTTTGGCTAACTGTGTAATACCTAACGCTGATTGAAAGTCAGTTAATCTGTAATTAAAACCAAGCTCTTGCATTTCATAAAACCACCCTCCATGATTCTCACTCATATTTTCTTTTGTAATACCATGAGTTCTTAAAAGAGCTAATTTGTTGTAGACTTCTTCAGAGTTTGTAGTTAACATTCCACCTTCACCACAAGCTATATGTTTAACAGGGTGAAAAGAAAAAACACCTATATCAGCGTAATTACCATTACCACAGTACTGCTTGTTCTTTTTAGAATCTGTAAAGTATCCTCCAGGAGCATGACAAGCATCTTCTATAATCCATAAATCATGTTCGTTAGCTAACTTTCTAAATTCTTCTAAGTTAACAGGCAATCCTGCAAAATCTACAGGAATTATTCCTTTAAAAAAACCTTTTGGCTTGCTTTCAATAAGTTTTCGAGTACTTTCTAAAGATAGTAAATAAGTATTAGGATCTATATCGGCAAACCAAACTTCTCCCTGAGCATAACGAACACAGTTTGCTGAAGCAGCAAAAGTAATAGGAGTTGTAATAACTCTATCTCCTTTTTTAAGGTTCATAGCTAAAACCGACAAATGTAATCCAGAGGTAGCATTGTTAACAGCTAAAGCGTATTTAGCTCCTACATATTGAGCAAACTTATCTTCAAACTCTTTAACTTTTGGTCCTTGAGTTAAAAAGTCAGATTGTAAAGTACTGATAACTGCCTCAACATCATCTTGGTTGATATCTTGTCTTCCGTAAGGTATTGATTTCATTAGATAGAAAAATTAGGATCTACATGTTTTTTTACTAACTCTCTCAAAGATTCAACTGTCTCCCATTCAGTGTTACTCCCCGAATCGTAAGCAAAACCTTCTGGAACATCCACTCCATTAAACGCTTTTTTATACTCTTCTTTTGAATATTGAGAATAAGGAGATTTTTGTGGTAAAATTGCGTAATACTTTCCTAAATCGATTGTATTATAAGAATCAGAAGCAGTTATCATTTCCTCATGTAATTTTTCTCCTGGTCTAATTCCTACTGTTTTTTGTTCTGATTCAGGTGCAATTGCAGTGGCTACATCTGGAATCCTATACGAAGGTATTTTAGGAACAAAAACTTCTCCCCCCCAAGCTTTTTCTATTGCATAAAAAACCATTTCACATCCATCTTCCAATGATATATTAAAACGAGTCATGTTTGGATCTGTTATTGGTAAAAAAGCATCTCCATTATTTTTCTTATTTAGGAAGAAAGGCATTACTGAACCATTAGACCCCATAACATTTCCATATCTTACAACAGAAAATTTAATATCTCTTTTTCCTTTTATATTGTTTGCTGCTATAAACAATTTATCTGAAGCTAACTTAGTAGCTCCATATAAATTAATTGGAGCAGCCGCTTTGTCTGTTGAAAGTGCTACAACGTTTTTCACACCACATTCTAAAGCTGCATCGATAACATTTTCCGCTCCGTTAATGTTGGTCTTTACACATTCCATGGGGTTGTATTCTGCTAAATGGACATGTTTCATAGCTGCTGCATGAATTACAATATCTATCCCCTCGAAAGCTCTTATTAAACGTAGTTTATCCCTAACATCTCCGATGAAATATCTTATCTGAGGATATTTGTTTTCAGGGAATTCTTGCGCCATTTGAAAATGTTTTTGCTCATCTCTCGAAAATATGACTAATTTTTTCACCTTAGGGTGATTTTTTAAAATTAATCTAGTAAACATCTTTCCAAATGACCCTGTTCCTCCTGTAATTAATACAGATTTATTATTTAAATCTAACATTTTTTATTCTTTTATTCCACTAAAATCTAAAACTACTTTTTCTTTAGATATTTCCATATCTTTAAACTCTTTATGAGCTACCAAAAAAGCAACAATATCAGCTTTTTCAACAGCTTCTTTATAATTCGTTAATTTAAAAACTCTATGCTCTTCTATATTAGGCTCCACTATAAAATACTCTCCGTTACTATCATTTTGTAAAACCTTGTTTACAATATATTTAGCTGGTGACTCTCTTAAATCATCAATATTCGGTTTAAAAGCCAATCCCATTAAAGCTACTTTTGGTTTTCTACCATTTTGTAACTCAAATTGTAATTTTGCATTTTGAATTTTTTCAGCACACCAAAAAGATTTGTAGTTATTCACTTCTCTTGCAGTTCCTATTATCTTGGACTCCATTGGATAGTCTGAAACTATAAAATAAGGGTCTACTGCAATACAGTGCCCTCCTACTCCGCAACCTGGTTGTAAAATATTTACTCGAGGGTGTTTATTTGCTAGCTTTATTAACTCCCAAACATTAATATTTGCCTTATCACAAATCAAAGACAACTCATTAGCAAAAGCAATTTGCACATCGCGAGATGAGTTTTCAGTTAATTTACACATCTCTGCCGTACGTGCATTTGTAGCATGTAATTCTCCTTTTATAAATTGCTTGTAAAACTCTAAAGCTTTTTCAGTAGAGGTTGTGTTTACTCCTCCTATCACACGATCGTTATGTACTAACTCATACATCACATTTCCTGGTAATACACGCTCAGGACAGTATGCTAAGTATATCTTACCTTCTAACTCTGGACGTTGTGTAAAAATCAATTCCATCATTTTTTCGGTAGTCCCTACTGGAGAAGTTGATTCTATAATATATAAATCCCCTTCTTTTAATAATGGAATAATCCCTTCTGTAGCCGCTTGTACATACGAAATATCTGGTTCATTTTTTCCTTTAAAAGGAGTCGGCACTACTATTAAATAGGTATCTGCACTTACTGCTTTGGTATCTGCTTTTAAATACCCTTCTTCAACTGCTTTTGCAACTGCTTGATCTAAATCAGGTTCAACAATGTGTATTTCCCCAACATTAATAGTATCAACTACATGTTGAGAAATATCAACTCCATGTACTGGGATTTGATTGTTAGCAATCAAAGCTGAAGTTGGTAATCCAATATATCCTAAACCAATGGTTACTACTTTGGGTTGTAACATTTTTTCTTATTTTGATTTTATAAATTCTACTATTCTTTGACATGCTTTTCCATCCCCATAAGGATTATGTAATTCACTCATCAATTGATAACGACTTGTATCTATTAATAAACTATTTGCTTCGCTAACAATTTTATTCTTATCTGTTCCTACTAAAATAACCGTACCTGCCTCTACCGCTTCAGGACGTTCTGTAGTATCTCGCATTACTAAAACAGGTTTTCCTAAACTAGGAGCTTCTTCTTGTACTCCTCCGGAATCAGTAATAATCATATAGGACTGATTCATCAACCATACAAAAGCAGGGTATGCCAACGGATTAATTAGCTTTATATTTTCAATTCCAGATAATATTTTATGTACCGGTTTTTGTACATTTGGATTTAAATGTACTGGATAAATAATTTGTACGTCAGCGTGCTTCATAGCAATCTCCTTCAATGCTTCACAGATGTTGATAAATCCTTGTCCATGATTTTCTCGACGATGCCCTGTCACTAAAATTAGTTTCTTATCAGCACCTACAATTTCTTTAAGCAATTCAATTTCTTTATTTTCAATAGATACAACTCTTTCTGAACTCTCTAACAATGCGTCAATTACTGTATTTCCAGTTACCAGAATATCCTCCTCCTTTACATTTTCCACTAACAAGTTTTGTTTTGATTGGGATGTAGGAGCAAAATGACAGTCACAAATACGCCCAGCAACCTGGCGATTGATTTCTTCAGGAAATGGAGAACGTTTATTATGTGTACGTAAACCCGCTTCTACATGACATACTTTAGCTCCTGAATAAAACGCAGCAATACTAGATGCCATTGTGGTGGTGGTATCACCATGTACATATACGTAATCAGGTTCAAACTCTTCTAAAATAGGTTTTAAACCCGTAATTATATCTGCTGTTAACATATACAAATTCTGATTAGGTTTCATCAAATCCAAATCATAATCTGGCGAAATTTCAAAAAATTCTAAAACCTGATCTAACATTTCACGATGTTGAGCCGTTACACAAACTTTAGTATCAAATTCTTCAGAATTCTTCAAAAACTCCTTAACTAAAGGAGCCATTTTGATAGCCTCGGGTCTTGTGCCAAAAATTATTAAGTTCTTCTTTTTCATTTCCCTATCCTATAATATTCTATTCCTTTTTGTTCTAAATTATTCTTTATATATTGATTTCTGCCATCAAAAATAATGGGATTTTTTAATTGTTTTTTAATTTCATCAAAATCAGGTGAACGAAATTCTTTCCATTCAGTTAACAAAATTAAGGCATTAATATTAGGTATAACCTCGTACTTCGACTCCTTATATTCAACTCCTTCAACTCCTTTTAAATAGATATTCTTTGCTTGCTCCATAGCCTTAGGATCATATACTTTTATTTTAGCACCTCTCCTAACTAACTCTTTAATAACATAGGTTGATGGCGCTTCTCTCATATCATCTGTTTCTGGCTTAAAAGACAATCCCCAAACTCCAAAAACCATATCCGACATCTCTTCTCCAAACCTAGAAATTATCTTTTCTACAAAAAGTTTCTTCTGATTTTTATTAACTATATCTACTGCACTAATTAAAGCAGGTTCATAACCATTCTCCAGACTTGTCTTTTTCAATGCCGTTATATCCTTAGGAAAACAAGTCCCTCCATAACCGATTCCAGGATAAATAAAGCTATAACCAATTCTTTTATCAGAACCTATCCCTATTCTTACATTATTCACATCTGCTCCAACTCTTTCACAAATATTAGCCATTTCATTCATAAATGATATTTTAGTCGCTAACATAGCATTAGCAGCATATTTCGTCATTTCTGCAGAACGAATATCCATAGTTATAAATCGATCATGAGTTCTAAAAAAAGGACTATACAATTCCTTCATTTTATCGAAAGTTATCTCAGAATCTGCTCCAATCACCACTCGATCAGGCTTCATAAAATCATTGATTGCATCACCTTCTTTTAAAAACTCCGGATTGGAAACTACATCAAATACTATTTCTAATCCTCTATCATTTAGTTCTTCCTGAATAATCTTTTTTACTTTATCAGCAGTCCCTACCGGAACCGTTGATTTATTCACAACAATTAATCTGTGATTCATTTTTCCTCCGATTTCTTTTGCTACATTCATTACATATTGTAAATCCGCTGCTCCATCCTCATTCATCGGAGTTCCTACCGCTATAAAAACAATATTGGCATCTTTAATCGCATTTTCAAGATTTGTAGTAAACAATAAATTTCCTTTTGCTACATTTTTTAGAATCATAGATTCTAAGCCTGGTTCATATATAGGAACTACTCCTTGAAGTAATTGTTCTATTTTCTCTTGATCAATATCAACACATGTAACTTTATTTCCCATTTCTGAAAAACAAGTTCCTGATACTAATCCTACATAACCCGTCCCTATAACAGCAATATTCATTTATTGTTTATCTTTTGATTTCAGACTTTCTTTATCATGAACCTCTTTTCGTAATCCGCTACTAGAAAAACGGTGCTCTCTTTTATTAAAATATAATTTTATTCCTTTTTTTTCACAAAAATCTCTTCCTGTGAATTGTTTATTAGCATATTCATCCCCTATAATTCGTACATCAATATGAAACGAACGAAGAATATCTTCTAAATCTTGTTCCGTTGCATAGGGAACAATCTCATCAACATATTTACATCCTTTTAGTTGAATATATCTTTCTACAACCGATTGTACTGGTCTATTTTTATCAGGTCTATCTATAGTCGGATCTGTTTGAAGACCACAAATTAAATAATCACATTGACGTTTTGCTTCTTCTAACATTTTGATATGTCCTGCGTGAAGTAAATCAAAAGCACTGAAAGTAATACCTATTTTCATGTGTCATATTGTTTTTAAGGCTAACATACAACCTCTGACATTTAAAGATTTAATTATTAAATAAATAACCTCCTTAAACACCTAGTTTCATTTTCTTTTTACTTTTTGAAGCACAAATATAGGTCTTCTTTCATAATAAAAAATGTTTTTCTCCAAAATTTACCCTCTCCTTATTTCTTATATCATATACTAAATTAACAGATGGTTTAGCATCCAATAAATCAAATCCTTTTCCTTTTAATATATACTCATAACTTTTAGTATGCAAATCTGTAAAACCGTCACTAAACTCTATCTCTTCTCCATCAACCATCATGTGTCTATAGATATTTTGCCCTAATTCTCTATTTTTTTTAGGAAGTGTATTTTTATCAATAGAAAGATACCATCTAACCCTTGCTTTTTCCAATTCCAAATATCCCGACATTTTATCTTTTTCTTTTAAATAAACCCTGCATTCTTGCACCTCACCAAATATCCAAAGTAACATATCAAAAAAATGAATCCCTATATTGGTTGCAATTCCTCCAGATTTACTTTCTTCTCCCTTCCATGACGTTTGATACCAACTTCCTCTTGACGTAATATATGTTAAATCAACATCATATTTTTCATTCTTTTTCTCTCTTTCAACCTTCTCTTTAAGCGCTATTATATCTGGGTGTAATCGTAATTGAAGTATTGTGTTAATTTTTCCTTTTGACTCATTTTCTATAGCTTCTAAAACATCCAAATTCCATGGGTTTAACACTAATGGTTTTTCACATATTGCATTAGCACCACTTCTAAGCGCAAAACGAATATGTGAATCATGTAAATAATTAGGAGTACAAATACTTAAATAATCTAAGCATGTATTTTCTTTTCTTTTTAATTTTTCAATATGACGATCAAAACGTTCAAGTTCAACAAAAAAATCAGCATCTGGAAAATAACTATCTAAAACTCCAACACTATCAGACTTATCAAGAGCCGCTATCAGATTATTACCCGTTTCTTTTATTGCTTTCAAATGTCTTGGAGCAACATACCCTGCAACCCCTATTAATGCAAAATTTTTCATGTTTTGATTTTATCGTTTATAATAATCATATATAACCTTAATATCTAGAAGAATATCTTACCTTAATTTAATGATTATTTTAAACACCCTAGTTTCATTACAATGTCTTATCTTTAGAAACTAAAAAGTTTTTCACATCATATACTACTGATTTTTTCTTCTGAAAATTTAAAACATCTATAGTTTTAAATTCTTCATGTGAAACTGCCAACACAATTGCATCATATTTTTCTCCCTCAATATTCTCTGTTAATTTTACACCGTACTCTTCATAAACCTCATCTTTTCTAGCCAAAGGATCATAAACATTTACCTCAACACCGTAACTTTTTAATGAATGGTAAACATCAATAACCTTTGTGTTTCTTACATCCGGACAATTTTCTTTAAAAGTAAAACCTAAAATTAAAACAGCTGCTTTTTTAACTTTTACTTCTCTATCAATCATTAATTTAATTACCTCTGAAGCCACATGAGCTCCCATACTATCATTCAGCCGTCTTCCTGACAAAATAATCTCAGGATAATAACCAAATTGTTGAGCTTTTTGCGCCAAATAAAAAGGATCTACACCAATACAATGCCCACCAACCAATCCTGGTTTAAATGGTAAAAAATTCCATTTTGTAGCCGCTGCCTCTAACACTTCACTTGTATTAATATTCATCAAATTAAAAATCTTCGCCAATTCATTAACAAAAGCAATATTGATATCTCTTTGACAATTTTCTATGATTTTTGCTGCTTCTGCTATCTTAATTGAAGAAGCTAAATGAGTTCCTTTTTTTAAAACAGAATTATACAACTCATCTACTTTCTGTGCGGTTTCAGGAGTAGAACCTGACGTTACTTTTAAAATATTTTCTACAGTTCTAATTTTGTCTCCCGGACTAATTCTTTCCGGTGAATACCCTACAAAAAAATCTTTATTAAACACTAATCCAGACTTCTCCTCTAAAACAGGTACACAATCTTCTTCTGTAGCTCCTGGATATACCGTAGACTCATAAATAACGACATCTCCTTCTTTTAAATTTTCGGCTATTGTTGCACTTGCAGATAAAAGAGGTTCTAAAACAGGTTGGTTATTTTTATCTACTGAAGTTGGTACTGTGACTATATAATAATTACAATCCTTCAAAAACTTGGTGTCAGACGTAACAAAAAGCCCTTTATTTTGATTAAAATCAACTTTCAACACTTCTTCCAACTCCTTCTTTTCAATTTCTAAAGTAGCATCTATCCCTTTCTTTAATTCATTAATTCTTGTCTCTTTTATATCAAATCCAACAACGGCATATTTTGTTGCAAAAAGCCTAGCTAAAGGAAGTCCTACGTACCCTAAACCTATAATAGCAATAATCGGTTTACTCATTAATTTAAAAAATATTTTTAGCTCACGAAGTTACAAAAATGTTACTTACTAAATAAAAACAAAAAACCTCACTATTTCTAGTGAGGTTTTCCATCTGTGGGCGCGAAGGGATTCGAACCCCTGACCCCTTGGGTGTAAACCAAGTGCTCTGAACCAACTGAGCTACGCGCCCGTTTTGCAATTTAACTTTCAAGATTTTGTGGGCGCGAAGGGATTCGAACCCCTGACCCCTTGGGTGTAAACCAAGTGCTCTGAACCAACTGAGCTACGCGCCCTTACTTGTTAATTGCGGATGCAAATATATAACAGTTTTTAGAATTGACAATACTTTTTTTCAACTTTTTTCTATAAAATTTCAGCTACCACAAAAGTACTTCCTCCAATATACGCTACATCTCCTTCTTTTAGATTCATTATCAATTTATTATACGCAGAGTTTACAGAATTAAAAATTTCACCGTTAAGCTCATATTCTTTTGCTTTTTCAGCTAATTCTTCCTCATTTAGCCCTCTTGGGATGTCCGGTTTACAAAAATAGTACGTAGCCTTAACAGGAAATAAAGGTAAAACTTCATCTAAATTTTTATCAGAAACCACTCCCAAAACAATATGCAATACCTTGTATTTTTCTTTTTCTAATTGTTTTAAGGCATATTGTAATCCTTCTTTATTATGCGCTGTATCACAAATAATTTTCGGAAACTCTTGTAACACCTGCCACCTTCCTTTCAAATTTGTGTTTTTAACCACATTTAACAAACCTTTTTTGATATGTTCTTCAGTAACCTTAAAACCAGTTAACTCCTTAATAGCATTTACAGCTGTTCTAGTATTGTTAATTTGATAATCTCCTAACAAATCTGTCTTATATATATTCTGATCATCTGAAGCAAAAACAAGTTTAGCATTATACTCTCTGGCTTTTTTTTCAAAAACCTCTGTAGTTTCTTCTTGTTTTTCTCCAATTACTACAGGAACATCTTTTTTAATAATTCCTGCTTTTTCAAAAGCTATTTCAGGTAATGTTTCCCCTAAAAACTGAGTATGATCTAAGCCTATATTAGTAATAACAGCTACTTCAGGCGTTATAATATTAGTTGAATCTAACCTTCCTCCCAGACCAACTTCTATAATTGCGATATCTACTTTTTGTTTTTCAAACTCGTTAAAAGCCAATCCTACTGTCATTTCAAAAAAAGACAATTTTTGCTGTTCTAAAAAGGATTTATTTTCAGTTATAAAATCAACAACAGCTTCCCTTGAAATTTCTTCTCCATTAATACGAATTCTCTCCGTAAAGTTTTTTAAATGTGGTGAAGTATATAATCCTACTTTATAACCTGCTTCCTGCAAAATGGAAGCTAACATATGACTTGTTGAGCCTTTGCCATTAGTACCTCCTACATGAATCGATTTAAACTTATTTTCAGGGTTACCTAAATGATTTGCAAGCGCAATCGTATTTGTTAAATCTTTTTTGAATGCCGTTTTACCCTCACGTTGATACATAGGTAACTGAGCAAACATCCAATCTAACGTTTCTTGGTATGTCATTATAACAAAAATTACTTTAATGAATACTATTATTGAGATAAAGAAAACTTATACACAATAGTTCCTTTTTGCTTAGATGGTGCATTACCATCAGGATTCCATGTTGTTTTTAAAGCTGCTTTTTGAGCTGCATCGAATAAACATGGAGCCGAATTTGTAGTTCCTCTCGCTCCCGGAACAGCTTTCAATACTTTTCCGTTTTTATCTACTTCTATACTTACTACAACCGTCCCTTCTTCTTGACAATTTGGTTTTTCAATGGGTTTAGAAAGTGCTTTTCTTCCCGCTAAATTATAATTCCCTCCAGAACCACTTCCTGAATTACCATAATATTTAGATGAATTAGGATCTCCGTTTTGATTTCCTTTTACTCCTTGTTTAGCATCATCACCTTCTCCGGTAGTAGTTCCATCTTTTGAAGTTCCGTTTAGCAAACTGTTTAATGCATCAGTTGTTGCTTTAGATGGCTTAGGTTTTTCTTTTGGTTTTACTTCTTTAGGAGTTTCTTTTACTGCTTCTTTTTTCTCTTTACTTTTTTCTATTACAGGAACATCTTTCGCTGTATCATCAGTCAACACCTCTTCCTCAACAGTTTCTTTGGTTACTTCTTCAACTTTTTCCTCTACTACTTCCTCTGTTTTTTCAGGAGATGATTGCTGTTTTGTCTTTTCCACCGGCTCGCCACTACCTACTTCAGAATTTCCTAGGTTAATAGCTAAACCATATTCAATCGGAGGATCTAAATATTTCATTCCGAAATTGAATATACCAAACAACAATAACAGCATAATAATAACTGTTATAATTGCTGATTTTCTTTTATGTTTGGTATCTAATAACAACATACATTACTTGCCTTTAACGGCCAAAATCATTTTCAGTTTATTTTTATTGGCAATATCAATTACCTTCATTACATTTTTATAAGGCACATCTTGATCTCCACGAATTACCACTACTTTTTTCTTGTCTGCTCCCACTTTTGTAAGCAATTCTCTCTCCAGGTCTTCAGTGTTTATCTTTGATTTATCAATATAAAAAGATGAATTTTTAGTAATTGTTACAGCTACAGATGTTTTATTTTCTGTTTTACCACCTGCTTTTGGCAATAAAACATCAATGGCACTTACCGTAACTAATGTTGATGTTAACATAAAAAATATCAGTAACAGAAAAACAATATCTGTCATCGAAGACATGTTAAAACTTGGATCAACTTTATTCCTTCCTCTGATATTCATTATACAGGCTCATTTAAAAGATCTAAAAATTCTACAGATTTTGCTTCCATCTGATACACTACCTTGTCTGTTCTAACCACCAAATGGTTATAGGTAATATAGGCTATAATTCCCACTATTAAACCGGCTACAGTAGTTGTCATTGCTGTATATAATCCGTCAGAAAGCATTTTTATATCAATCTGTCCTCCTGAATTAGCTATTTCATGAATAGCAACAATCATTCCAATTACAGTTCCTAAAAATCCAATCATAGGTGCTGCTCCTGCTATAGTTGCTAATACACTTACATTTTTTTCTAATTGATATACTTCTAATTTTCCGGCATTTTCTATTGCCTTGTTTATATCATCTAATGGTTTTCCTATTCTGGAAATCCCTTTTCCTATCAATCTGGCAGTTGGCGTATTGGTATTATCACATAATGCTTTAGCACTCTCTAACTTTCCATTCATTACATGATCTTTAATTTGGTTCATAAAATTTTTATCAACTTTTGATGCTGCTTTTATGGCAAAAAAGCGTTCAAAATATATGTATAAGGCTACTGCTAATAATACAAATAATAATGCAATAATTATTTGCCCTCCTACACCACCATCCATTATCAATTTATAAATAGATAATGTTTTCTCTTCTGATACTCCTTCAACCAATTCTTGACTTTCTTGAAATAATAGCATGAATACTAAAAATTAGAGTTTATAATTTATTTTTCCGCTACTTAATTAACGGTTTGTTTTATGTAAAATTGTTTACTACTACAAGTATAAAAAAGTCTTCCTCATATTCATAATTAAGGAAGACTTTTCTTTTTATTATTTAGTTATTTTTTTAGAACAAAGATCTTGTCACCATAAATACCAATGAACCTACAACAAAACCAATTAATGCTAACCAAGATATCTTTTTTAAATACCAAAAGAAATCTATTTTTTCCATTCCCATGGCTACAACTCCAGCTGCTGACCCAATAATCAACATTGAACCTCCGGTTCCTGCCGCAAAAGCTATAAAATGCCATAACTCGTTATCTAAAGGTTCAGAGAACATTCCTAAAGAAGCAGCTACTAATGGCACGTTATCAATAACCGCCGAACCAACTCCTAGCAACATCACCACTAAATCAGATACTCCCTGATGATGTAATTCTGTTCCTAACATAGGCATTGTTTCTTGTAATGATCCTGCAAAATTAAACAGAACTCCTAACGACTCTAAAGCTGCAACCGCCATTAAAATCCCTAAGAAAAACAGAATACTCGGCATTTCAATTCTAGATAATGAATGATGAACAGGGCTATGGTGCGCATGAGCATCTGACTCTGCACTATCAAAATCAGTTAAAGAGAATTTTCTTCTTGAATAAATTTCAGCAAAAGTTGCTACTACTGCTAATGATAACATCATACCTACATACGGAGGTAAATGCGTAACTGTTTTGAATATAGGTACAAATACAATAGCTCCTAAACCAAGGTATAACATGATAGCACTATATTTATGTGGTTTTTCCTCCTCAACATTTTCTTCAGCATCTATTTGTCCTTTAAACGCTGGCAAGAATGAAGCGATAAAAGATGGAACTGCCATACATAATAGAGAAGGAATAAACAGATATAAAAACAGTTTTCCTGAAGTAACTTTTTTACCAATCCATAACATTGTAGTGGTTACATCTCCGATAGGAGACCAAGCCCCTCCTGCGTTAGCTGCAATAATGATTAAACCTGCAAACCAAATACGATCTTCTCTCTTTTTTACAATTTTTTGAAGAATCGAAATTAACACAATAGTTGCTGTTAAATTATCAATAATAGCAGATAGTACAAATGCTAAGATTGAAAACAACCATAATATTCTTTTCTTACTTCTTGTTCTTACATAACTTTTAATTGTTGCGAAACCATCAAAGTAATCAATAATTTCTACAATAGTCATAGCTCCTAATAGAAAAACTAAAATCTCTGCTGTTTTTCCTAAATGGTGCAAAAGTGTTTCTTCCATTAGGTGCATTTTATCATCATGCATTAATGATGAAAAACCTTCTACTAAAGCATGTTTTCCTGAGTCGAACCAATTTGAAAAACTATCAACTCCTAAAGCTACTATGGCCCAACAAATTGCCATCATCCCCAGAGCAGGAATTAATTTATCTAGTTTCAAATTATGTTCAAGCGTAATAGCTAGATAACCTAGTACAAATACTATTATGATTACAGATTCCATATATTATTTTTTATATCAATTCTTTTAATGCTATTTCAAAAGCGGTCTCGCTTATTTTTGTTTTTGAGGCACTTTTTGCAAATGTTCTTTGAAGTGCTTTTTTAATTGTATTAGAAGTATCTTCAAAAATAGCTTCATCCGTCATTTCAACTCTTCTTTCCATAAAATAAGCAAATACTCTTGCCATTCCACAGTTAGAGATAAAATCCGGTATTAAACTTACTTTTTTATCCGTATCTTCCATTATAGGACCAAAGAAGATTTCTTTATCAGCAAAAGGCACGTTAGCTCCGCATGAAATTACTTCTAATCCTGTTTGAATCATTTGATTAATTTGCTCCTGAGTAACTAATCTTGAAGCAGCACATGGTGCAAAAATTTCACAAGGTAAATTCCATATTTTTTCATTAATCTCTTCAAAAGGAATCATATTTTCAGCTACTAAAGTATTGCCGTCTTTTTTTAAGAACAAAGCTCTTATCTCATCAAAAGTAAACCCTTCTTCCTTAATAACTCCACCAACTCGATCAATAATTCCTACAACCTTTGCTCCCATTTGAGCTAAGTAATAGGCTGCGGCAGACCCTACATTTCCAAAACCTTGTACAATGGCTCTTTTTCCTTCAACACTTCCGCCATAAATATCATAATAATGACGAACCGCTTCAGCTACTCCGTAACCGGTAATCATATCTGCTACCGTATATTTTCTAGTAATACTTGGAGATAATTTTTCATCTTCCAATACTTTGATTACTCCGTGACGTAACTGACCTATTCTATTGATTTTATCTGCTTCTGTAGGTTTAAAATGGCCATTAAACACTCCTTCTTGAGGATGCCACACTCCACTATCTTCAGTAATTGGAATAACTTCATGAATTTCATCCACATTCAAATCTCCTCCCGTTCCGTAATAGTTCTTTAATAACGGAGCCACCGCTTTATACCAACGCTCTAAAACTCCTTTTTTTCGAGGATCATGCGGATCAAAATTAATTCCTGATTTTGCTCCTCCAATTGCCGGGCCAGATACCGTAAACTTAACTTCCATGGTTTTTGCCAAAGACATTACTTCGTATTTATCCAATCCTTTACGCATTCTTGTTCCACCACCGGCAGCACCTCCTCTTAGTGAATTTATAACTGTCCAACCTTCAGCTTCAGTTTCAGAATCTTTCCAATTAAAAACTATTTCCGGTTGTTTTTCTTCATATTTCTTTAGTAAATCTTTCATGTTTTGCTTGTAAATAATGTTCAACTTTATTTTTCTTTTCTTTCAATAGCCTGTCTAGTGTTGTTTAAATTTAGCCCCAATCAAGGGGAGTTAAAGCTGATTCATTTTAATTGTTTTTTTATTTTCTTTACTTCACAAACTTACCAAAAAAATATATTTTGAGTAGTATAAAATCATTTATTAATAACTCTTTTTTATTATTAATCTTTCAAAAAACCTGGGCTAAAATACAACGGAAACTTTATAAGTAAAAAAAGTTTCCTTAGTTTTTATGCTTTTTTAACATTAATTTAAAATATGTGGTTTAGTTATCTTCTTTTCTAAAAATCACTCCAGATGAATGGTCTTCTCGTGCACCAGTAACAGACGACAAACAATTCACTTGATTTTCAATCCGTAACACCCCTAAAAAAGCAAAAATCAATGCTTCTTTATACTCTATAAGTTGCTTTTCTCTTAAAACTACTCTTTGTTTTGTATAAAATTCTATGCGTTCCATTAAGAAAGTATTAAATACACCTCCTCCTGTATACAAAACTTTTGTGTTCTTTTTTAGTTGTTTTCCTATATGAATAGCTGCATGTTCAGTGAATGTTCTTAGAATTACAGAAACATTTTGTTCTTCTTTATCTATCAAAGGAAAAATATTTTCTTGCACCCACTCTAAACCTAAAGATTTAGGAGGTTTCTTATTATAAAATGATAACGCATTTAATTTACCTAAGAGCTTTTCATTTAATTCACCTTTTAATGCTAACCTTCCTTTATTATCATATTCAACACCCAACTTTCTTGCATAAAAATTAAGCACAATATTTACAGGGCAAATATCATAAGCAATACGTTTACCTTTTTCTTCAAATGATAGATTAGCAAAACCTCCTAAGTTTACACAATATTCATAGTCAGCAAAAAGTAATTTATCACCAATAGGAACTAAAGGAGCTCCTTGCCCTCCCAACCTAACATCTTGTAATCTGAAATCACAAACCACTTTTATACCTGTTTTATTTGCAATAGTTTGCCCGTTTCCTATTTGTAGTGTAATTCCTTTATCCGGTTGATGAATAATTGTATGTCCGTGTGAAGCTATAAAATCAACCTTATCAATTATTTTTTTTTCAATAAAATTATTGATAACTCCTCCTATTAAATCCCCATATAAAACATCTAATTCTTTTAGTTTAGAAGGAGAATAATGAATAGCTTCTTGCAACGTATTTCTCCATTCATTTGTATAAGAAATAGTATCGGAATGTATAATTTGGAAGTTGGTAAAGTTATCTTTTTCAAATTTAGTATACACTAAATCAATACCATCTAATGATGTTCCTGACATCATTCCAATAACATAAAAGCAATCTTCTAACATATTCAGTAAAAATAGAAAACTCTATTGAATATTTCACATTAAAAAATTATCTTTGGAAACATTTTTTACGAATTTAACAAATAAATTAATAAATAGATAGATGGATTTTAACCTTACTGAAGAACATTTAATGATTCGTGATGCAGCTCGTGATTTTGCACAAAATGAATTATTACCGGGAGTTATTGAAAGAGATGAGAAACAACAGTTTCCAAACGAGTTAGTCCGAAAAATGGGAGAACTTGGTTTTATGGGAGTTATGGTAGATCCAAAGTACGGAGGAAGTGGTATGGATACCATTTCTTATGTATTAATTATGGAAGAGCTTTCTAAAATTGATGCTTCAGCTTCAGTAATGGTATCTGTAAATAACTCTTTAGTATGTTATGGTCTTGAATCTTACGGAACTGAAGAGCAAAAACAAAAATACTTAACAAAATTAGCTACAGGTGAACAAATCGGAGCTTTTTGTTTAAGTGAACCTGAAGCTGGTAGTGATGCTACATCACAGGCAACTACAGCAGAAGATAAAGGAGATTATTATTTATTAAACGGTACTAAAAACTGGATTACCAACGGAGGTCGTGCCGATGTATATTTAGTAATTGCACAAACAGACAGAAGCAAAGGGCATAGAGGCATTAATGCTTTTATTGTTGAAAAAGGAACGGAAGGTTTCCATATTGGTCCAAAAGAAGATAAGTTAGGTATTCGTGGATCTGACACACATACCTTACAATTTAATGATGTAAAAGTTCCAAAAGAAAACAGAATAGGTGAAGATGGTTTTGGATTTAAATTTGCCATGAAAACCTTATCAGGAGGGCGTATAGGAATTGCAGCTCAAGCTTTAGGAATTGCTTCAGGAGCTTATGAACTAGCCTTAAAATACTCTAAAGAGCGTAAAGCTTTTGGTACTGAAATTTGTAACCACCAGGCTATTGCTTTTAAATTAGCGGATATGTACACTGAAATTACAGCAGCTCGTCATTTAGTAATGAAAGCTGCCTGTGATAAAGATGCCGGTATTAACTATGATCAATCCGGAGCAATGGCTAAATTATATGCTTCAAAAGTAGCTATGGAGCAAAGTGTTGAAGCGGTTCAAATTCACGGAGGAAATGGTTTTGTTAAAGAATACCACGTTGAGCGTTTAATGCGTGATGCAAAAATTACTCAGATTTATGAAGGTACTTCTGAAATTCAAAAAATAGTAATTTCAAGAAGCTTATTAAAAGATTAATCTTTTTGAAAAAAATCAACTTCTATGCCCGCGAGGCATTTAAAAGAAATAATTAATCAAGGTCCACCAAATTAGGTGGACTTTGTTATTTTTATTCTAGTTTTAACAGCCACACTATATTTTAGGCGAAATGAAAAAATCAACAGAAAAACTAAGCAATCCCGTATGGAATGCACTTAATGAAACGCATAAAAAATTTGTTATAGACTATGACGGTGTTAGGTTTTATAAACCTGAAATTTGTCCTTTTGGAGCGTTCATGAATTTGAATAAAACCAAAGAAGCCATTAACTATTACGCAAAACTTACTGATAGCTTTTTTATAGTTGGCAATGAACCTGTACATGATAGCAGGGTTTTCCTAAATAAAACCGTTCCTTGTGAACAAATGATTGTGAATACCTTAAACGAACCTAATTACACTCATACAATTGAAAAACTAACGACACACCATATCGAAGAATTATATGAATTAGTATGGCTAGTAATGCCCGGTTATTACAAAAAGCGTACGTTTGAAATGGGAGATTACTATGGTATATTTAGTAACAATAAGCTTGTTGCTGCCACAGGAGAACGATTACAACTCGATAATTTTATTGAAATAAGCGCGGTAGTAACACACCCAAATCATACCAGAAAAGGACTTGCAAAACAATTAGTTGCTTATACCGCTAAACAAATTATTGAAAAAGGAAAGATCCCTATTTTACATGTTGCTGAAAATAATTTGGGCGCCATCGAATTGTATAAAAAACTAGGCTTTAAAAGTATTAGAAAGATGGTTTGGAGGCATTATTTAAAAAGATAACTACTCTTTTTTAAATACTACAGAGTGTAAATGCAAGCCTGATGAAGGTGCTATTGTTTTTAAAAAATCTATTTGACTCGTAGGGTTCAATGATTGCTCAATAAACTCTAAATCATATACTCCTTTTCCTAACTCAAATAAAGCTCCCATTATTAATCGGATTTGATTTCTTAAAAAGCCTTCGCCTCTAACAATTAACACATAACTTTTTTCAGGAAAAAAAGATGCAGTAAGCTCAGTATTCACCTCAATTTTACATTCTAATATCTCACGTACCACTTTGGTTTCTTCTGAGGGTTTTGTACAATACCGTTTAAAATTATGCAACCCTTTAAACAAAGCCGCTCCTTTCATCATTAAATCAACATCAAGCTCTCCTATGATTCCTGTTAAAAATGCTGCGGAATATGGATGGTTTTTTTCTCCGTAAGAAAAATAATATCGGTATTCTTTTACTTTGGAATGTTGAATAATATTAAACGATTCATCTAACAATCTTTTAACAGCTAAAGCTCTAATATCTGAAGGTGAGTTTCTATTAAAACTATTAATAAATTCAGACTCATCAAGTTTCTCATCAATAAATAATTGAAACGAATAATCTGTAGCAGAAACTTTGGCATCAGTTCTACCAACTCCCACAGATTTACTCCTGACTCCTTGACATACAAACTTCAGTGTTTTGTCTATAGCCCAATGCACTGTTTTTAAATTCGGTTGTTTTTGCCAACCATGAAAACGAAAACCTAAATATTGAATGGTAACTAAGTATGAGTATTGATAATTCATAGTCTGCAAATTTACAATGATTTTTTCAGTAAAAATAAATTAACATATTATCAATAAAAAGTAATAATAAATAAAAAAACAACAATAAAAACTTAAAAACAATAAAATATAAACATCAAAAATAAGTAAAATAGATATTTTTTTTAGATAAAATGCATTTTTATGAATTTGATAAAATTATTATGCTTTTTTAACTAGTTTCTATTTTCATTTATTTCATCAAACCTCAATTTACTACATTATTATTTTTACCCCCCTTTTTTTAACTCGCTATCCTTTTTTGAAAACGTTTTCGAGGGGCTACCAAGCACTAACCATTTGTTTTTTAGATAGTTTTAAAAGAGATTTGTATTGCATCAAACCAACAAAAACAGTTAACAAACCTCTTGTTTATGAAAAAAATAGAAGCCATTATTCGAAAATCAAAATTTCATCAGGTAAAAGAAGCTCTACATCAAGTTGGAGTTAATTTTTTCTCATACTGGGATGTAACCGGACTAGGAAATGAAAAAGAAGGTCATGTTTACAGAGGTGTTTCTTACAGTACCAGTGACATTCAAAGAAGATACCTGTCAATCGTAGTGAATGATGATTTTAAAGAGCCTACTATACAAGCTATTCTAACTGCTGCCTCAACAGGTGAGGTAGGTGACGGTAAAATATTTGTTTCAACCATTGAAGAAAGTTACCGAATCAGAACCGGAGAAAAAGGAAACAATACACTAAACTAATAATACCATGGATATGCTTACCGTAAATAATATATGGATGATGCTTTGTACAGCACTGGTTTTTATAATGCACTTGGGATTTACATTTTTAGAAATTGGTTTAACAAGACAAAAAAATACAATGAATATTCTATTTAAGAATATATTTATTATAACCATAGGGCTTCTTCTGTACTGCTTTATTGGATTCAACCTCATGTATCCCGGATTTAACGAAAACTCTGTGGGTATTTTAGGTTTTGCAGGATTTGGCCTTAGTACTCCTTTACATAACGGACTTCTGGATCTTTCGTATAATAACGGATATACTTTTTGGACTGATTTTCTATTTCAAGGAATGTTTGCTGCCACAGCGGCCACTATTGTTTCAGGAGCCGTTGCTGAACGCATGAAGTTAGGTCCTTTTATAATTTTTACAATTATTTATGTAGGATTGGTATATCCTATTGCCGGTTCATGGAAATGGGGAAAAGGTTTTCTTGATACTTTAAAAACTCCTTTTTATGACTTTGCCGGGTCAACTTTAGTACATTCCGTTGGAGGTTGGGCTGCTCTTATAGCTGTTTGGCTACTAGGCGCCAGAATAGGAAAATTTAAAAACGGACAATCTTTAGCTATTCCGGGACATAATATACCACTAGCTACGGCAGGTGTTTTAATTCTATGGTTTGGATGGTTTGGTTTTAACGGAGGTTCTGTATTGTCTGCTGACCCTGAAAAAACATCCATTACTTTAGTAACCACATGTCTTGCTGCTGCCTCAGGAGGAGTCTTTGCCTTTTTAACTTCTTCATTACGATATAAAAACTATGACCTTACCATGTTTTTAAACGGAATTTTAGGAGGATTGGTAGGTATTACAGCCGGAGCAGATTTAATGATGCCTACTGATGCAATATTAATAGGAGCTTTTGCCGGTGTGTTGGTAGTTTTTGCTGTAGCTCTTATAGATAAATGTAAACTTGATGATCCTGTTGGGGCTATTCCTGTTCATCTTGCTTGTGGAATTTGGGGCACTTTAGCCGTAGGAATCTTCGGAAAACTTGCCGGATTTAATCAATTTTTATCTCAACTCTTAGGAGTAGTCATCTATGCACTATTTTGTTCTATTACTTCCTTTTTAATCATATATACCTTAAAAAGAACCGTAGGAATCAGAGTGTCAGAAAAAGAAGAACTCGAAGGTTTAGATAAAGCAGAACATGGCATTAGTGCTTACCCTGAATTTAGACTAAACGATTAACTAAATTATAAAACCACCTGATTATGAAAGATCAAGGACTGTATTTAAAAGAATTTGAAAGAGATAATTGTGGAGCCGGGTTTATCTGTAATTTACACGGAAAAAAATCAAACACTATTATTCACAATGCTCTTGAAATTTTAGTAAAACTTGAGCATCGAGGTGCTGTTAGTTCAGACGGAAAAACCGGTGATGGTGCCGGAATTTTAATAGACATACCTCATGATTTCTTTAAACGCGTATGTACATTCGAAATCCCTTCTTACAAAGAATACGCTGTTGGCATGGTTTTTCTTCCTAAAAACAACTATCAACGTGAATTTTGTGTGACTGCTTTTGAGCAAGAACTTCATCACCAAGAGTTGCGTGTTTTAGGATGGAGAGACGTTCCGGTAAATAGTGATTGCATTGGTGAGATTGCCGCAACATCTGAACCCTATATCAAACAAGTTTTTATTGATAAAAACAACTCTAATTTAACAGATTTAGAATTTGCTGCTAAGTTATTTGCTGCCCGAAAAATAACAGAGCACACTATAGCCAATTCTAAACTATCAGAAGCTGATGCTTTTAATCTTCCCTCTTTATCAACCACCACCATCATTTATAAGGGCTTGTTAATTCCGGAAGATATAGGAATATACTACAAAGATTTACAAGAAAAAGATGTTGTAACTCGCTTAGCATTGGTACATCAACGATTTTCAACCAATACATTTCCTTCTTGGGATTTAGCACAACCATTTCGTTACATGTGTCATAATGGAGAAATCAACACATTAAAAGGAAACATTAGCAGAATGCGTGCTCGACAAGAACTTATGAAAAGTTCCTTGTTTGAAGCAGATATTGAAAAATTGTTTCCTATTATTTTAGAAAACAAATCAGATTCGGCTTCTATGGATATGGCATTGGAACTGCTACTCATGACAGGAAGATCTCTTCCGGAAGCATTAATGATGATGGTACCGGAAGCTTGGGAAAAAGATAAAGTAATGCCTGATGATAAAAAAGCTTTTTATGAATATAACTCATGCATTATGGAACCTTGGGATGGACCGGCATCTATCCCTTTTACTGATGGAAATTATATAGGAGCTGTTTTAGACAGAAATGGTTTACGCCCGTCAAGATATACGGTAACCAAAGATGGTTTTGTTATCATGGCTTCAGAAATAGGAGTCATAGAAGTCCCCCCGCAAAATGTAGTTAAACACGGTAGACTTGAGCCCGGAAAAATGTTTTTGGTTGATATGAATGAAGGACGAATTATTGAAGACCAAGAAATAAAAAATAAAATTGTTTCTAAATATCCCTACTCAAAATGGGTACAAGAACATACACTTCCTTTAGCAAAAGTTCCTTACACAGACAATCCTCCAACTTATGAAGTTACAGATTACAAAACTAGGTTAAAAGTTTTTGGTTATACCTATGAAGATATTTCAACGGTTATAACTCCAATGGCTTCAAAAGCAAAGGAAGCCATTGGATCAATGGGAACAGATACTCCTTTAGCAGTATTATCAAACCAACCACAATTACTTTATAATTATTTTAAACAACTTTTTGCACAAGTTACCAACCCTCCTTTAGACGGCATTAGAGAAGAAATAATTACAGATATTAGTTTAGCTATTGGTGGCGATAGAAATATTTTTGATATTATTCCGGAGCAAGCTAAAAAACTTAGAATACAAAACCCGGTAATATCTAATGAAGATTTAGATAAGCTTAAAAACATAAAACACCCGGATTTTAAATCAACACTCATTCCGCTACTGTATAAATATAAAAAAGGAGTCAATGGCTTAGAAGCAGCTTTAGATAAAATGCTTATACAAGCTGAAAAAGCGGTAGATGACGGAGTTAATATTATTATTTTATCCGATAGAGGAGTTACACAAAAAAAAGCACCTATCCCAGCCTTATTAGCCTGTTCATATTTACACCATTCTTTAAATAAAAAAGGAAAACGCTCACAATTCGGAATCGTAATTGAAACTGCTGAAGCCCGTGAACCCCATCATTTTGCCACTTTATTTGGTTACGGAGCTAGTGCCATCAATCCGTATTTGGTTAATGAAATTATAGAACATGAAGTAGCTACTGGTACGATTAAGCATTTAAGTAAAGCACAGGCTGTTGAAAATTATAATACTGCCATAGGTACCGGTTTACTAAAAATTATGAATAAAATTGGTATCTCAACATTACATTCATACAGAGCTTCTCAAATATTTGAAATTTTAGGACTCAAACAATCCTTTACTAAAAAGTATTTCCCTAATACTCCTTCAAGAATAGAAGGTATAGGTTTATATGTATTAGAAAAAGATATTGTTACACGTCATAAGAGTGCCTTTCCTTCAATGGCAATTGATGCCAATTTAGAACTCCCTATCGGAGGAGAATATCGTTGGAGAAGAAATGGAGAGAAACACATGTTTAATCCTAATACTATTGCAAAGCTTCAACAAGCCGTAAGAACTAAAAGTAAAGAAAACTACATTACTTATGCAGAACAAATAAATCATCAAAGTAAAGATTTAATGACTATCAGGGGGTTATTAGAATTTAATAATCTAAACCCGATTCCTATTGAAGAAGTTGAGCCCTGGACAGAAATTGTAAAGCGATTTAAAACCGGAGCCATGTCATTAGGCTCTATAAGCAAAGAAGCTCATGAAAACCTTGCCATTGCAATGAATAGAATTGGAGGTAAAAGTAACTCAGGTGAAGGTGGTGAAGATACTGAAAGGTTTAAAACTTTAGAAAATGGTGATTCTAAAAACAGTGCTATTAAGCAAGTAGCTTCTGGGCGCTTTGGTGTTTCCAGTAATTATTTAACGAATGCTAAAGAAATTCAAATTAAAATGGCTCAGGGTGCCAAACCCGGAGAAGGAGGCCAATTACCCGGAGAAAAAGTATTTCCTTGGATTGCTAAAGTTAGAAATTCTACTCCTTTTGTGGGATTAATTTCACCTCCACCACATCACGACATTTATTCTATTGAAGATTTAGCACAACTTATTTTTGATTTAAAAAATGCTAACAGAGAGGCACGAATTAATGTAAAATTAGTTTCAAAGGTAGGTGTTGGAACTATTGCGGCAGGAGTTGCCAAAGCCAAAGCAGATGTTATTCTTATATCAGGATTTGACGGAGGAACCGGAGCCTCACCTTTAACCTCGCTTAAACATGCCGGACTGCCTTGGGAATTAGGCCTAGCTGAAGCTCAACAAACATTAGTATTAAACAACCTGAGAAATAGAATAGTTTTAGAATGCGACGGTCAGTTGAAAACAGGAAGAGATGTGGCCATTGCAGCATTGTTAGGTGCGGAAGAATTCGGATTTGCTACTGCCCCCCTTGTTGCTTCTGGTTGTATTATGATGCGTGCATGCCATTTAAACACCTGTCCGGTAGGAATAGCCACACAAGATCCTGAACTTAGAAAAAACTTTAAAGGCACTCCTGAACATGTTATCAATTTCATGTACTTTGTTGCAGAAGAACTTAGAGAAATAATGTCGCAATTAGGTTTCAGAACTCTAAATGATATGGTAGGTCAAGTCCATAAATTGAATCCTAAAAAAGCAATCAATCACTATAAAGCTAAAGGAATTGATTTATCTAAAATACTATACAAACCAACTACCAATAACACACAACTCTATAACACTGAAAAACAAGAACACTCCCTTGAAACCGTACTAGATTTTAAAATTTATAAAGAAGCTAAAATGGCTATTCAGAATAAAACTCCATTGAGCTTTAAATATAAAATTAAAAATACTAACAGAACAGTAGGAGCCATTCTATCTAATGAAATATCAAAACTGCACGGTAAACAAGGACTTCCTGAAGACACATTAAACCTAAAATTTATTGGATCAGCCGGACAAAGTTTTGGTGCTTTTGCTACTCATGGACTAACACTTCTTGTTGAAGGTGAAACTAATGACTATTTAGGAAAAAGCCTTTCCGGAGGAAAAATAATTATTAAAAAGCCGGAAACAGCAGACTTCGAAGCCGAAAACAATATCATTACCGGAAATGTTAGTTTATACGGTGCAATTTCCGGAGAAGCTTATATAAATGGAATAGCCGGTGAACGATTTGCCGTAAGAAATTCCGGGGCTACAGCGGTAGTAGAAGGTGTTGGTGACCATGGTTGTGAATATATGACCGGAGGTAAAGTAGTAATTTTAGGAAATACAGGAAAAAACTTTGCGGCTGGTATGAGTGGTGGCTTTGCCTATATATACACCAATACCGCTCTATTTCAAGACGCCTTATGCAATTTAGAAACTGTTGATCTAGAAAAACCAACTATCGAAGATTTAGAAACTATACACCAATTAATAACCAATCACCACAAATACACAAAAAGTAATATTGCAAACAAAATTCTAAATAATTGGAACACACAATCAAAACACTTTATTAAAGTATTTCCTAAAGAATATAAAAAAGCTTTGCAAAAATTAGAACAGCAACAACAACAATTAACAGCATAAAAAATGGGACAAACAGTAGGATTTAAAATATATAAAAGAATCAATGAAAAGCAGCAATCTGTACATGAACGCTTACAAAACTATAATGAATTTACTATTTCATTAGATAAAAACACTTTGCAAACACAAGGTTCAAGATGTATGAACTGTGGAGTTCCATTCTGTCATAGTGGTTGCCCTTTAGGTAATTTAATTCCAGATTTTAATGATTATGTTCATAAAGGTGAATGGAAAAAAGCATTAGAAATACTACACAGCACGAATAACTTCCCAGAATTTACCGGTAGGCTTTGTCCTGCACCCTGTGAAAAAGCATGTGTTTTAGGCATTATTGACAATCCGGTTTCCATTGAAAACATAGAAAAATATATTATTGAAAAAGGATTCAAAGAAGGTTGGATACAACCTAATCCTCCCATAAAAAGAACAGGAAAAACTGTAGCTGTAGTTGGTTCGGGCCCTGCTGGCTTAGCTGCTGCTCAACAACTCAATAGAAGCGGCCATTTAGTTACCGTATTTGAAAGAGATGATAAAGTTGGAGGACTTTTACGCTATGGGATTCCAAATTTTAAATTAGAAAAAAAAATTATAGATCGAAGAATTAAAGTCCTGGAAGAAGAAGGCATCATATTTAAAACCAATACAAATGTAAGTGCAAATTACAGTGTTGAAAAACTTAAAAATTTTGATGCTATTGTTTTATGTGGCGGGGCTACTATTCCTAGAAATTTACCAGCAAACACTTCAGAAATTGAAGGAATTCACCAAGCTATGGATTATTTAAAAGAGCAAACTAAAATGCTGTTTGATGACAACACAAAACAATCAATTACTGCAAAGAACAAAAATGTTATTGTTATTGGAGGCGGTGATACTGGTTCTGATTGCATTGGTACTGCCAATCGACAAGGAGCGAAATCAGTAACAAATTTTGAAATACTTCCAAAACCTCCCAACAATAGAAGTGTAGATACTCCATGGCCTTTTTGGCCTTTGCAACTGAAAACTACATCTTCACACGAAGAGGGATGTGAAAGGCAATGGTTAATTAATACCAAAGAATTTATTAAGGATGCTCAAGGAAAACTTACTGCTGTTAAGACCGTAGAAGTTGTATGGCAAAATGTTCCCGGAGAAAGACCTAAATTAATTGAAAAACCAAACACAGAAAAAACGTGGCCTTGTGAATTAGTACTTTTATCTTTAGGTTTTACAGGCCCTGAAAAATCTTTAGCAGAACAATTGGGAATTACAATAAACTCAAGAGGTAATTATGAAGCAAACAACTATCAAACAAACATACCAAATATATTTACTGCCGGCGATATGAGAAGAGGACAATCATTAATAGTATGGGCCATTTCTGAAGGAAGAGAAGCAGCAAAAGCAGTACACACTTACTTAACTAAAAGAGACACTCTCCCAAGTAAAGGAGATGGTAATTTACTAAGTGCTTAATTATAATTCTATCACTTGTTTTAACACAAACTCAATCTATTCAGGTTGAGTTTTTTATGGTGCTATCATTCAAACAGACTTTATAAGCTACGGATTTTTACAATAAAGGATAGAAGGTGTATGAGGATAAAAAGAGGCTTTAAATAGGTTCTTTTTTAGTTGTAATAGTAGAGTAATCATATAAAACAAAAAACCTCATTACATCAAGTAATGAGGTTTATAAAGAAAG